>JAISSD010000013.1 GCA_031273295.1 Prevotella sp. | reverse complement strand
CCGCTTACCTGTTTATCCCTGACTGTTTAAGCGGCAAGTATACTAAAATACAGGTTTCACAAATTGCCGGCCACGGTAGTACTACTGATGCCGTAGGTCTCTTTAAGGCTGCTCTTGTGCAGAAAGGTATTACTTGGGGTACTTCCACCTACGCTGACATATGGAATGCTCTTCCTTTCGTCGCTGACGGTGACGTTCCGACCAACGGTTCCAGTCGTGACGAGAATGGTTTGACTGTTCATTCCGATGCTACTCTATATGCACAATACAAGGGTGACATCTGTAAATTCATGTCCACTTATCGTTCCACCAGTGGTTTGTCGGGTAAATGGCGATTGCCGGTCTCTAGCGAGTTCGGCCCGAACCCGGACACCGGTTATTACATCAGGAGCACAAATTGGAGCGGTAGTTTCTCCGGTGGTATTAGCGTAGACGGTACGGATATAATGACGACTGATAACCATTTTTGGACATTCAGTCGTGTATTAACCGGCACCGACGAACCGTCCTTCCCCGCGTCCGGGATCCGTAGCAACGGCAACCTGCTCTTCGTCGGCAACAGCGGCTACTGTTGGTCGTCGTCAGCCTACGGTGATTCGTTCGCGCGCATCCTGTTCTTCGGCAGCGGCAGCGTGGGCCCGGGCAGCAACTACGGGCGTACGAACGGGTTCTCTACCAGGTGCGTCAGAGAATAGTAGCGCTGCAGGCGCGCATTCGATTCATTTGATTTATTCTTTCCCGCATTAAAAGCGGGAAAGTTTAAAACCGCTTAAAAAAATTAAGAATTAAGAATTAAGAATGGAGAATGGAGAATGGAGAAAAGAATTAGGAATGAAGAATGGGAATTGAGAATTAAGAATGAAGAACGGGATCAATGGAAAACAGACAATTTATAACGGAATATGTCAAGAGGGTTGAATTTTGCAATGCCTGCAAGTACGGGATGTGTAGCCCGGTAGAACGGAACAGGCCTCCTTGCGTTCTGCCTTGCAGGGATGCAACCCTGACTGTTACAGGTTATTACTAAGGGCACGGGCGAAAAGTGTAAAACAGAGGAGAAATTGAGCCGGGAGTTTTGCCGGGCCTCGAGTACCGGCAGAAGAGTGGTTAATAAATTCAGCAGTCCACCGGCGGGGAAAACCAGTACCCGCCGGTTATACATACCAGTCTGTTTCTCTGTCCGGGCCTTGTGCCGTCCAGAGAAGCATTCAATCATAAAGAATTAAGAATGAAGAATTAAGAATGAAGAATGGGAAGCAACTACCGGTCGTCGTCAGCCAACAACGGGACGAACGCGTACAACCTGAACTTCAACAGTAGCAACGTGAACCCGAACAACAACAACGAACGTACGAACGGGTTCTCTACCAGGTGCGTCAGAGCATTTATTTCAATTTTTCAGAGCCTGTCGAAAGGGCGCCCCTTGCGGGCGCCCTTTTTTGGTGCGGTCGCCTGTGTATTGCATTTGGATAATGTCGGTCATTATGCTTATCTTTGCACTATCCTTAAACAAAAAGATATGCCGAAAATTTCCATAATAACGCCTGCCTACAATTCGGAAAATACGATTCACGAAACGATTGGCGCTTTACTCGGGCAAACGTTCCCGGATTTTGAATATATCGTTATAGATGGCGCTTCCAAAGACAGAACAGTAGAGAAAATAAAAAATTATATTCCGGAATTCGAGAAAAAAGGCGTGGCTGTACACATTGTAAGCGAACCTGATAAGGGCGTATATGACGCTATGAATAAAGGAATTGCTTTGGCCCGGGGAGAACTTGTAGGTATTACCAATTCGGATGACTGGTATGAAGACAACGCTTTGGAGGTAATGTGGAACAAGTTCACAAATGGCAAAGTGAATAGATTGAATTGCATGCTATACGGTATTGAACGTGTGTGGAAAGATGGCCGGATATTTAATGTTCAACGACGTGGAGCCGCATTCATCTCCGAAAGCGTATTGCCGCACTCTGCCTTCTTTGTATCGAAGGCTGTTTACGACAGATTGGGGGCTTTCGATCTATCCGTAAAAGTCCTGGCCGACTATGATTTTATTTGCAGGTGCGCAAGTCGGGGGGTAGACCTGGAAGAAGTCGACGTCGTGATCTCCAATTTCCGTCTGGGCGGCATATCTTCTTCATATTTTGATTTTTATTCGGATTATTACCGTATAAAATATAAATACGGCTTTATAGACGCCAAAAAGTATAAGGAACTAAAGTTTGTGCTGAAAGTTAAAAAGCTTATAAACAAGCTAGTAAAACGATGGTGATCATTGTCCGGGCTATCGAGCTTGTAAATTCTATTGATATGAATGCCTTACGGGTAAAAACGTCTGATATGGAGCGTTTCAGGCGGTTTTCCTGTCCCGAGATCGGGTGGGGGATACGTACCGTATATAGATGAGTCGGATAAAATATCAGTTATATCAAAAAAGTTATTGCTATAACTGGAAAAATTCCTATATTTGCTTGTTGATAATATGCGAAGTTTAAAATCTAAAACATAGTGATAATATGAAATTTATTGTTTCCAGCGCTGCATTATTAAGTCACCTGCAAGCGATAAGCAAGGTGATCAATTCTAAAAACACATTGCCTATTCTTGATTGTTTCCTGTTGGAATTGGAGGGAACCACGCTCACGCTTACTGCCGCCGATTCTGAAACCCGTCTGGTAACTTCCCTTGAAGTAACCGAAGCCGATGGCGGCGGAAAGTTTGCCGTAAATGCGAAGAACCTGCTGGATCCGTTGAAAGAGCTTCCCGAACAGCCGCTCACATTCGAGATAAACAATGACAATCTGGAAACATTCATCTTCTTCCACAATGGTAAATACAACTTCATCGGACAGAGCGGCGATGATTATCCGCAACCGAAAGAACTGAAAGAAACTGCCGTTAGCCTGACTATCAATCCGCAGGTGCTGTTTTCGGGAATTAACCGCACATTGTTTGCCAGCGCCGACGATGAACTTCGTCCTGTGATGAACGGCGTATTCTTTGACATTACTCCCGATGATCTGACCTTCGTGGCGTCGGACGGCCACAAACTTGTCCGCTGCAAAACATCATCGGCTAAAGGAGTGGAAAAAGCCTCGTTCATCCTTCCCAAGAAACCGGCTAACTTGCTGAAAACCATTCTTCCGAAAGAGGCCGCAATGGTAGAAATAAAATTTGACGAGAACAATGCGTATATAAAAATGTCGAGCTATATAATGACTTGCCGTTTTATAGAAGGACGTTATCCGAACTATAACTCCGTAATCCCCCAGAACAACACGAACAAGGTTGTACTGGACCGCCTTGCCTTCCTGAACGCATTGAAACGCGTATCCGTGTTTTCTAACCAGGCGAGCAACCTTGTCAAACTTCAACTGACCGACAGGGATATTGTTGTAACCGCCCAGGATATAGATTTCTCTACGGCTGCCGAGGAAACCATCTCTTGCGAATATGCAGGTTCCCCGATGAGCATTGGATTTAAATCGAGCTTCCTGATTGAGATTTTGAACAACATCCCTTCTACGGATGTTTCGCTTGAATTATCCGACCCGTCGCGCGCAGGACTGATCATCCCTACCGAAAATGAAGAGAACGAAGACCTGTTGATGTTGCTCATGCCTATGATGCTAAACGACTGAAAGTAGAATTTTAACAATAAAAACACATGGACTTTATCATTCTCCGGACCCGAAACAGAGGGGGATGATAAAGTTTTTTCTTGAAATCTTATGGAATTAAACCTCAAAAAACCGCTCGTATTTTTCGACCTTGAAACTACAGGTACCGACACGGTAAAAGACCGGATAGTAGAAATATCGTACCTGAAAGTACAACCTGACGGAAAACAGGAAATCAAAACCAAAAGGTTGAACCCCGAAATGCCGATACCTCCGGGCGCAACGGCCATACATGGCATATCGGACGATGATGTGAAAGACTGCCCCACTTTCAAGCAGGTTGCAAAATCGCTGGCCGCCCGGATTGAAGATTGCGATTTGGCAGGATTTAACTCGAGCCGTTTCGACATTCCGCTTTTGGCGGAGGAGTTTTTACGCGCCGGAGTGGATATTGATTTCAGCAAGCGCAAGACGATCGATGTGCAGATCATCTTCCACAAGAAAGAGCAACGCACCCTTGAAGCGGCCTACAAGTTCTATTGCGATAAGGAATTGACCGGCGCGCACTCGGCGGAAGTTGATACTTTGGCCACATTCGAAGTACTGAAAGCGCAACTGGACAGGTATCCCGACCTGGAAAACAGTGTGGAAAAACTGGCGGAGGAATTCTCTTTCTTCAATAACAACGTTGATTTGGCGGGACGCATCATAAAAGACGAGAACGGGATTGAAGTCTTCAACTTCGGCAAGCATAAAGGAAAACCCGTAACCGAAGTTCTGAAAAGAGAACCCAGTTTCTACGCATGGATGATGGACGCGGATTTCCCGCTAAATACCAAACAGGCTCTGACCAAGATAAAACTGAGAGAGATGCAGAAATAGACCCGGGCGTTTTTATTGCTTATCAAGTATAACTGCAATCCGAAAGTCATTGTTATCAGGATTTAACTGCTGGTTCCGTTAAATCCTGACGATAGGGAAAAGTCCGGAAAGTTGATTTTTACCCTTGCCGCAGGTACTTGTAGAGTGGGCAACGAAGCTTGATATGGCGGTACCGGCTAGCGGATATTTTGGGATCATTTCGGAAGCAAGTCTTTGTACAGATATACATTTCTGTCGACATGAAAAATATATAGACCGTCCTGGATAGCCTTTTCCACATTCTCGTCCGATACATTATAGCCCATTATCTCGGACAGGATAAATATACTGTTGGAGCTGTTTATCAATGAAGTTCGGGGGTCTGCATATTTCCGGACAATGGAATCGACAGGGATAGCGGTGGTGTTGATTGTCGCCAGCGGAATGTCGAACAGATTATGGTCCATCACAAGTACGCCGTGTCCTCCGCTTTCCACGAGTTCGGCATGGTCTGAAAAATAATAGAGTACCGACGAACTTTCCTGTTTCATTATTTGGTAAACAGAGCGTATCAGCCTGTCGGTATGATGTATGGAGCGGTCATACTCTTTCGTTCTGGACCTGGCTCCGGGCAGGCATTTTTCGTCTGTTTCGTCGTAGCGTTCGCCGTATGGCGCATGACTGCCGTTGAGATGGATAACAAAGAATTGTTTTTTATCGGGCGTGTATGCTTTTTTCAGATAGTCGAGCAGGTTGAGGTCTTCCCTCACGATTGTTTTTTCGTAAAATGATCGTGCCGAATTTGCCGATACGAATCCTGTATAGCTGTCGCTTTCACCCAGTTTGTCCTGATTGGATATCCAAACCGTTTCATACCCGGCCTTGTTTGCCAGGTCTATGATATTGAAGTTTTCAAAGAACGGCTTAATGTTGGCAGGGGTCGAAAAGGAAAGTACGATGCGTAGCGCATCGCGGGTAATGGACGCAGGCGAATAAGCGTTATAATGATGCAATACAGGAGGCGCCGCTTGTGCCAGACTATCGAAAAACGGGCTTGTCTTTTCTTTATACCCATAGAGTGAATAGTGGGAACGGGAAGCGCTTTCCCCGATTATGAAAAATATCTTTTGAGGGCTTTCTTTATTCTCGTCGAAAGAGATCCCGTCGGGCATCCGTTTTTCCTGTTTGAGGAATTGTTTCATCTGATACCTTTCGTGCAGATAGGTTATAAACGTCGATATATCTATATATACAAGCGGAAAATTAGCCGCGACGACTGCATTTGTAGCGATGACAGGGAATGTTTCGATGAAGTTTTCCCATTGCAGCGCCTTCACTTTCCGGTAAGCTGTCGCAGGCATTATCACAATCCAGTATATCAGCAACAATATGACGGACGCCTTTCGCGAAAAGATACTTTTTTTCAGTTCCCGTTGCGACGTCAGTATAAGAAATGTGCTGGCTGCCAGACAGCCGAAAGCCGCAAATATGACTTCCGTCATAACCGCGACGGCTTCCGAAGCGGTTGTTTCCAGTATGGACGCCATTGCGCCTGTTGACATCTGGTTGGAATAAACGAAGGCAAAGTAGGCGTCGAATGATACGACGACGGACAAGACAAGCGACAACCACAACGTGTATCTGGTCTTGGCCAGGATATTCAGAACCAAAATAAAAGACAATGCATTGATCAAAGCTGGCTTGCTTACAATATACAAAGCCAGTATGGATATTGTGCAGAAATATGCAAGGCAAAGCAGGGTGAATTTGTATTTATAGACAAACTTCCCGGACTTTTTGATATAATCAGCTGTTTGCGACATTCGGTTGTTGAAAAAGTTGTGTTGTATAAATCGGTACAATATGCGAAGATAGCATTTAGGAATGAAAAATAAATGATCTGTAACAGTTTGAATGTGTATATAATTTATTTTTAACGGTCACATGGAACCCGCAATATATCATACCGAATTGTCGCACTGCAAGAAAAAAAGAACGGCTAAATCCATTTAACACAAAGAACACAAAGCGTATCACAAAGGACACAAAGCATTTCCTTTGCATTAAAAATTTTGGAATGCAATTATTTTACCGGAATATCGTCTTTTTTACACCCCACCCACGTAATGTCACTAATATAGATATTTTATCATGTATATTTCCGGTACTTTCCTTTTTTGGTTTTCCTTGAGAAGTGTCTCGATTTCTTTCGGAGAGGAACAAGCTGTTTACTGATTTGGAT
>JAISSD010000010.1 GCA_031273295.1 Prevotella sp. | reverse complement strand
CCGCTTACCTGTTTATCCCTGACTGTTTAAGCGGCAAGTATACTAAAATACAGGTTTCACAAATTGCCGGCCACGGTAGTACTACTGATGCCGTAGGTCTCTTTAAGGCTGCTCTTGTGTTGGAATCAGGTATTGATTGGGATACATCTTCCTACACTGACATATGGAATGCTCTTCCTTACGTCGCTAGCGGTGACGTTCCGGCCAACGGTACTGGCCGTGACGAGAACGGTTTGACTGTTTCTTCCAACGCCAGTCTATATGCACAATACAAGGGTGACATCTGTAAATTCATGTCCTACAATTCTTCTTCCAGTGGTTTGTCGGGTAAATGGCGATTGCCGGTCTCTAGCGAGTTCGGCCCGTACCCGGACACCGGTTATTACATCAGGAGCACAAATTGGAGCGGTAGTTTCTCCGGTGGTGTTAGCGTAGACGGTACGGATAGAATGGCAGCTGATTACAGTTTTTATACTTTCAGTCGTGTATTAACCGGCACTGACGAACTGTCATTCCCCGCGTCCGGGTACCGCTACAGCGGCAGCCTGGGCAACGTCGGCTCCTTCGGCTCCTATTGGTCGTCGACAATCCTCTCCGGGACGACCGCGATCTCTTTGGGCTTCGACAGTAGCGGCGTGTACCTGCTCCTCAGCAACAATCGTACGAGCGGGTTGTCTACCAGGTGCATCAGAGAATAGTAGCGCTGCAGGCGCTATTCGATTCATTTGATTTATTCCTTCTCTTTAAAAAGGGGAGGAATAATACCTCGACAGGCGAATGTTTGATGAATAAAATGAGGGCAGGGGCAGGAAGCAAACCGGGGGCTTCCTGTCGTGCTGTCTGTCTGAACACGAATTAGGAATTAAGAATTAAAGGATTGTATTCGTAAATCTTTTAATCCTTGAATCTGGTAAATCCCGGTTCAGACTTTTTTTTCGTTTTTTCGGATTTTGACCGGTCGTTCAAACCCCAAAGAATTTTTTTACGCAAAGGGCGCAAAGAAAATGCTTCGCGTTCTTTGCATCCTTTGCGCTTTCTGCGTTAAAACACAACTTTTACATGCCTGTTTCAAAACAATATTTCGTCGGGGATGTATCGCCCGGTAGAAAAACAGGATAACCACACAAGTAAGGGCGCACACACAGGTAGCCCCTACTGTCAATGGATGCAGGCGCTGCAAAATTCAATCATCCCGACATATTCCGCTATAAATTATTTATTTCTCATGCCTAATGATTATCTTTACCCTGTATTAAAAAGTACGATTGCAATGTCGCCAGACAGGAATGAAGCCATAGAAAACTATATTCTCTCGCATGTGGATGCTGAGGGCGATCTGTTGAAACAGCTCAACAGGGACGCCCATGTGAACTTATTGAAACCCCGTATGCTTTCGGGGCATTTGCAAGGCAGAATACTGAAGATGTTTTGCCGGATGATGCGCCCGAAATATATTCTTGAAATAGGAACATATACGGCCTATGCAACCCTTTGTCTGGCAGAGGGCGCGGCGGACGATGCGGAAATACATAGCATCGAGATAAATGACGAACTGGAAGATTTTATCATGAAATATCTTCATAAAACGAAACTGAAAGATAAAATACGCCTGCATATCGGCGACGCAATGGAAATAATACCGGAGATAGACAGGGTGTTCGACTTGGTTTTCATAGATGCAAACAAGCGTCATTATGTAGAATATTATGATCTTGTTTTTGACAAGGTACGTCCCGGAGGGCTGATCATAGCAGACAATACCCTGTGGGACGGACATGTGCTGGATACGCCAAAGCCGTCCGACAAGCAGACGGCAGGTATTCAGCGATTCAATGATTTGATAGCCGGGGACGAGAGGGTAGAAAAAGTGATACTGCCGGTTCGTGACGGATTGACATTGATATGGAAAAAGTAAGACGGAAGAACGTGAAAAATGAATTTAATAGCCGATTGGCAGAGACGCCACTGATCCGGCGTTTTGAAATGAAAAACGAAAAGCAAAAAATCAATCTCTGGCTGCCGGCTAACCTGCAACTCCTTTACTCTTTATAATATATACGTTTTACCCTGCCGGATATCGACGTCAGTATTTCATAAGGGATCGTATCAATTTTTTTTGCAAGATCGGTTACGGGCAGGTTTTCCCCGAAAACAGTGACAGTATCCCCTTCTTTAACGTCCAGGCCTGTAATATCTATCATTGTCAAATCCATACATATATTGCCGACAACAGGCGCTTCATGCCCGTTGACCAGAACGCTGCCGCCGCCATTTCCGAACCGGCGGCTGACGCCGTCTGCATAACCGATGCGAATAGTGGCTATTGTGGCGTCGCGGTCGAAATAACCCTTGCGTCCATACCCGACTGTTTCACCCGCTTTGATATGTTTTAGCTGCAATATGGTTGTTTTCAGCGTGCAGACATTGCGAAGGCCGTCTAATCCGCCAGCGCTGATACCATAAAGACCGATGCCCAAACGCGCCATATCCATCTGTTCTTCGGGGAAGCGTTCTATTCCGGCCGAATTGAGGATATGCTTCATCACGGGATAGCGGCAACCATCTTCTACTTCTTTGGCTATCTTCTTGAAAGTCCTGATCTGTTCCATCGTAAAATCGTCAAAGTTCCAGCTTTCACTGGCTGCGAGATGGGAGAATACCGACTGTATGCGCACCCCTGTCTGGTTTTTCACACGATCCATCAGTCCGGGAATATCCTCTTCCGTAAAACCAAGGCGGTGCATGCCCGTATCTATCTTTATATGTATCGGGTAATTGGTAATACCCTGCAACTTCGCTTCCTTGATGAAAGCGTCCAGTATCCTGAAATTATATACCTCGGGTTCCAAAAAATACGCAGCCAGTTCCTCGAATCCCCCGACTTCCGGATTGAGGACGATAACGGGCGTTTTAATGCCTTGTTTTCTTAATATTACGCCTTCTTCGGCCACGGCTACGGCAAAATAGTCGCATTTGTGATATTGGAGCGTTTTGGCGACTTCGGACGCCCCGGCGCCGTATCCGTCGGCTTTGACCATGCAGATCATCTTTGTTTCGGGATTAAGTCTGGACCGGTAAAATTTAAAGTTGTGCACTATAGCGTCCAGGTCTATCTCGAGCGCCGTTTCATGGGTTTTAGCCTCTAACAGTTTGTTGATGCTTTCAAAGGAGAAACTCCTTGCGCCCTTTAGCAGGATAAACATGTCATGAAAGTCGCGCCATACATTGGAATGAATAAAATCGTCGGTCGTATTGTAAAAAAGACTGTTGGTTTCCTTGAACAGATCACGGTGAGCCGATATCTCTTCTCCTATTCCGATCAGAAGGTCTATTTTCTTGTTCAGCGCCAGATTGGCCGCCAAATAGTACAACTCGCGTAATACAAGTCCCGATTGGGGTATATCCGATATGACAAGCGTTTTTTTCTGCCCGTCGGTTGTGGCGCGCTGCACAAGGAAATCCAGAGCTATATTCAGCGAATTGATATCCGAGTTGTACGAATCGTTGATCAGTGTAGAATTGTTTCTCCCCTGACGTACATCCAGGCGCATAGCCACAGGTTCAAGGGTAGCCATGCGCTCGTTTATATCCGAAAGCGGCACATGGAGATAAAAGGCCGAGGCCAAAACATGAATGGCGTCTTCGATAGAGGCGTCGTCGGAGAAAGGTATCGACAACTTTGACGCCATGCCCAGTATGGAATAATGAATGGTTGTGGATCTCTCGCGTTTCTCTACCTTCATTATATAAAGGGGGCTTTTATTCGAGCCTTTCCGCGACCATGTCAGTCGTTTATGCGACAGGCAGGCAATTTCCATGCACTCGTCTATCAGTTCGTTTTCTTCTTCACAGATGATGACGTCACAGTTGATGAACAGTTCCAGTTTTTCCAGACATTTTTGTTTCATTGATTTAAAGCCTTCCTGGTGCGCTTGTCCCATGTTTGTGAGAATCCCGATAGTAGGCCGGACAATCGCTTCCAGTTTGAACATTTCTTCGGGTTGGGAAATGCCGGCTTCAAAGATACCGAGTTGAGTATGCCTGTCCATTTGCCATACCGATAAGGGGACGCCTATCTGGGAATTGTAGCTACGGGGAGAACGGGTAATGTTAAAATTCTGATGAAGTATCTGGTACAGCCATTCTTTTACCACCGTTTTGCCGTTACTGCCTGTGACGCCAATAACAGGAACATCGAACCGGTTGCGATGATGCGCGGCAATGCGTTGCAATGCCGCCAGGGTATTCGTTACCACAAGAAAGTTGGCGTCATGGAAGTTTTCCCAACCGCCAAGCATTTGTGAAACAACAAAATTGCGGACGCCCAGTTCATATAATTCATTGATGTATTTGTGCCCGTCGTTATTTTTTGTGGACAAGGCAAAAAACAAGGTTTCGCCGGGATAAAATATCTGCCTGCTATCGGTAAGCAATATGCTTATATCCGCATCGTTCAGGCCGGAAGTAACAGCATCAAGTATTTTAGCTATTTTATGGATAGAATATTTCATGCACTATTTCTTCTTTTTTATTATAGCCGCCTCTCCAGATCGGAAGTTTCACCGCTACAGCAAATGTATGGATATTTCTCGTTGAAGGCTTTGATCTTTAACAAAGTTTGCCTTAAAAAATGCTTATGTTCATCTGTGTCAGCATTAAACGGACGGTGATTGATAGCCGGATATATTTTGTTCCATTCTTCTATGATCGAACAGGTATCCGCATCGAAGTAAGTCTCCGAAAATCGCTTCCAGATATATTTGATCGCCATGGTATCCGGGTGAACCATATCGTCTTTATAGAAACGATAATCGCGTAATTCGTCCAATACAATTTCATACGCAGGGAAATAACACAATCCTGCATCCTTTTGCCTCAGTTCGTCAACAGATAATAATAAAACGGATTTGCCAAGTTGATTTTCGTGCGCTCCGTCTTTCAGATGACGAACAGGGCTTACTGTAAATATGATCCGGAGTGCGGGGTTTATTTGTTTCAATTCTTTTATCAAAGATTCCCAATCATTGACGATATCATACACAGAGAGACGGTATCTGTCGAAATCCGACGCAGGCAGTTTGTGGCAATTGCCTGCAATTATACCGTATTTTTTTGAACGGAAGACGCAGGCTGTCCCGAATGTGACGAACAGGACGTTTGCCTGTCGCAGATCGGCAGAAGATCTTTCTATGCCGCCGTTTATTTTTTCGATACATTTGTCTTTATCCGTATTGGAGAATCTGCTGTGATGATAAAAGCTGTGGAAAAGCCCTTTGTATTCGAAAATATCGCTTTCGGTAAATTTTTTGTTTTCAACAAGTAATCTTAGGGCTTGACTTATAGATTGAGGATTATAAAGAATGCCAAAAGGATTGAGGTTGGCATTGAACTTGTTTTCGACAAGCAAATTTCCGATATTTTCTATAAAGCAAGAGCCAAACATCAGTATCCGGCTTTTGTGGGAAACAAGCAGGCCGGATCCGGGTATTTCTATTTTTGTTCTGAATTCCATTTTTTGGACAAGATAATAATACAAAAATAAGAAAAAGGAATCGCTTTGTCGGTTTGTGAAAGGGAATAAAACAGGACCCGGTATGGATCTTCCCCTTAGGGAGACGGTTCATAGATGAAAAGAGGGCTATCCAAACGGACAGCCCCCTTGATATTCAAGAAATATGTATTCTTATTTGGCGTCGTTGCCGCCTGAAAGTTTTTCTTTCAAGGCCGCCAGTTCTTCAATATCGCCCAATGTGGTTTTTTCCATGTTATTGGACGACGGTTGAGTTATTGTTTCGTCTTTTTCTTTTTTGGCGGTTTTTCTTGCTTTCTTCTCTGCTGCCGCCTCTTTAGCTTCCGGTTTTTCGTCTTCGAATACACGGCTGTGAGAAACGATGATTCTCTTGGAATCCTTGTTGAATTCGATAACCTTGAAGTCCAGTTTTTCTTCGACTTTAGTCTGGGAACCGTCTTCCTTTACCAGGTGTTTTGGAGTCGCAAACCCTTCAACGCCGTAAGGAAGAGATATTACGGCTCCTTTATCAACCATTTCCACAACTGTGCCTTCATGTATCGAGCCTACTACAAAAATAGTTTCGAATACGTCCCAAGGATTTTCTTCGAGTTGTTTGTGGCCCAAGCTTAGACGACGGTTTTCTTTGTCTATTTCAAGTACTTGCACCTCGATATCGGCGCCTATATTGGTAACTTCGCTTGGGTGCTTGACTTTCTTGGTCCAGGAAAGGTCCGAAATGTGAATCAATCCGTCCACGCCTTCTTCTATTTCGGCAAATACGCCAAAGTTAGTGAAGTTGCGGACTTTAGCCGTATGTTTGCTGCCCACGGGATATTTTTCTTCAATATTTCCCCATGGATCCGGTTTCAATTGTTTGATGCCAAGAGACATTTTGCGATCGTCGCGGTCAAGGGTAAGCACAACAGCCTCCACCTCGTCGCCAACTTTCATAAAGTCTTGAGCGCTGCGCAGGTGTTGGGCCCAGCTCATTTCCGAAACGTGGATCAAACCTTCCACACCCGGAGCTATTTCTATGAATGCGCCGTAGTCTGCCATAACAACAACTCTGCCTTTCACCTTGTCGCCAACTTTAAGTTCGGAGCTAAGAGCATCCCAAGGATGTGGAGTCAGTTGTTTCAAGCCGAGAGCGATGCGTTTCTTTTCGTCGTCGAAGTCAAGGATAACAACGTTGATCTTCTCGTCCAGTTTAACCACTTCTTCGGGATGTTGAACGCGTCCCCAGGAAAGGTCTGTAATGTGGATAAGCCCGTCTACGCCGCCAAGGTCGATAAATACGCCGTATGAAGTGATGTTCTTGACTGTTCCTTCAAGTACCTGGCCTTTTTCAAGTTTCGAAATAATATCTTTCTTTTGTTGTTCAAGTTCGGCTTCGATAAGCGCTTTGTGGGAAACGACAACGTTTTTGAATTCGTGGTTGATTTTCACAACTTTAAATTCCATAGTCTTGCCAACAAATACATCGTAGTCGCGGATTGGTTTCACGTCTATTTGAGATCCCGGCAAGAATGCTTCGATACCGAATACATCGACGATCATACCGCCTTTGGTGCGGCATTTGATGTAACCTTTGATGATCTCGTCTTTTTCAAGAGCTTCGTTTACGCGATCCCATGAACGTGTGGCGCGCGCTTTCTTGTGCGAAAGGATAAGCTGCCCTTTTCTGTCCTCCTGGCTTTCGATGTAAACCTCTACCTCGTCGCCGATCTTCAGATCCGGATTGTAACGGAATTCGTTCATTGATACAATACCGTCTGATTTGTAACCGATATTCACCACAACCTCGCGTTTGTTCATGGCGGTTACTCTACCCATCACCACTTCCTTGTCGTTCACTTTGTTAAGCGACTGGTCATAGGTTTCTACAAGTTCTTCTTTGCTCTTACCGGTGTAAGAGTCTCCTTTTTCGTACGCATCCCAGTCGAAATCAACAACCGGCTGTACATTTTTCAAGTTATCAATCATTTAAAAATAGATCTGGCGCCTGTCCTGATCAGTATCATTAAAAATTAAACGTTATTTGCTTCGAAAAGCAGTGCAAAGATATTGTTTTTCGGTAAAAAAAACAATTTTGAAATATGTTTTAAATAAATATGCCTTTGATTCGGGACGTCGCCAAACCGGAGTTGAATGGATGTATCTCCGCTGCGGCGTTAGAGGCTTTCGTTCTTTTCTATCTGCGAAAATTAGAATAGCGTAAAAAAATATGATTTTTCTTTGCCGGTTCGGAAAAATCGCATTACCTTTACAATGCTGTACTACGGTACGGCGCCCGCAGGACGTTTTATTGCGTTACTGCTTGTAAAACATAGGAGGGTAAAACCTTCTATTGTTTTTTTAAACAACAATTTTGTTTTTCCTTTTTCATATACCCAAACTTCATCAATATCCCC
>JAISSD010000005.1 GCA_031273295.1 Prevotella sp. | reverse complement strand
GGTGATGGAAGTCCTGAGGCCGGTGTGACGGATGATGGCGAGTTTGGATTGAAGGTTTCCTATTCAATCAACGGTTCTCCCGACAGAGATGCTTACATACAGTTCTGCGATATCACCGAACCTGTTGATGCCGCTGAAGGCGTCACATTCGAGATAGGTCGCCAGTACGTATTGAATTTGACGTTCGGGGCCGGTTCGGATCCTGACGATCCGGATCCGGACATCAATATAGGCGCCAAAATCAGCTTCAGTGAACTTGGCGTTGACGGTTATGACAGGGATGTTAACGTACCGAAGATGGAATCGGATTCATGGCCTGAGTTTTCCCAGTCGAACATCTACTACAACAATAGCCTTGGAGTAGAAACATTGACTTTTTCGGAGAAAGAGGACGGGAAGAACCTTTACCAAGGACTATTCTTCAAGTACGGGAGTTTGATTGGTATTTCTGCCGGGGCAAGCAGCACTTTTTTCAACGCTAGCACATACTTGTTTATCCCTAATCTTTCAACCGGCAAGTACTCCAAAGTACAGGTTTCGGAACTTGACAATTACAACGGTAGTGATCCTGCCGTGGAAGAGTTTATAGAAGTTCTTGAGGATAATAGTTTCACTGATTGGGGTGGTACCGATGATGGCTACGGTGGCACAACCTACTCTGGTTTGTATGCTGCTCTTCCTTTCGTCGCTGACGGAGACGTTCCGGCCAACGGTTCCGGTCGCAATGAGAACGGTTTGACTGTCCATTCCGACGCCAGTCTATATGCACAATACAAGGGTGACATCTGTAAATTCATGTCCTACAATTCTTCCGCCAGTGGTTTGTCGGGTAAATGGCGACTGCCGGTCTCCAGCGAGTTCGGCCCGAATAGAAGTGATTACACCGAGAGCGCAAACTGGAGCGGTAGTTTCACCGGTGGCGTTAGCGTAGACGGGACAGACAAACTGGCAGCTGATTACAGTTTTTATACTTTCAGCCGTGTTTTAACCGGCACCGGCAAGCCGTCATTTCCCGCTTCCGGGAGCACCCTCTACGGCACGCTGACCCAAGTAGGCTTCTTCGGCTTGTACTGGTCGTCATCAGCCCGCAACGAGACGGACGCGTACCGCCTGAGCATCGCTAGCGGCGGCTCCGTGAACCTCAACAACGGCAGCGGCCGGTCGTACGGCGGCTCCGTTCGATGCGTAAGAGAATAGTAGCGCTATCGGCGCGCATTCGATTCATTTGATTTATTCCTTCCCTGTTAAAAAGGGAAGGAATAAATACCCTTGACAGGCGAATCTGTCTGAACACGATTTAAAGGATTAAAGGATTTACAGGATTGTATTCGTAAATCTTTTAATCCTTTAATCATGTAAATCCCGGTTCAGACTTTTCTTCGTCTTTTCGGATTTGCGGGATGCGTTGCCCCGGAAATTTTTTAACCGCAAAGGGCGCAAAGGGAAAGAAAATGGAAAGCTTTCAGCCTTGGTCTGCCGCTATCCCGATTTCAAAATCAGAAAAAAACGCCGTTTCATCCTTTATTGGTTCATACAAATTTATCAGGTTTGGCGTTGCAACCCCTGACTGAAAAAGTTTGCCGTTACTTGTAAAGCAGGAAGATACAAAGCTGCTTTGCCATGTCGGGTAGATGTTTAGCCCATTGTTTTACAGGCATCGTTTTGATAAATTCGTCTTCGCAAGTGATATTCATCGCTATGCAAAGTTTCGTGGAAGGCGCGCAGTGTTTGATCATATCCTCTGCCAGCTTTTGGTTACGGTAGGGCGTTTCTATGAATATCTGCGTTTGATGTTCCTGATAGATGCAATGTTCCAGTTGTTTGATCTTTTTTATCCGTTCGGGGCTGTCGACAGGCAAATAGCCCTGAAATGCAAAGCTTTGCCCGTTAAAGCCCGACGCCATTAATGATAAAAGGATAGACGAAGGGCCAACCAACGGTACCACTTTATAGTTTTTCCTCTGTGCAATGGCCACAATATCGCTGCCGGGGTCGGCGATAGCGGGGCAACCGGCTTCGGACATGATTCCGATATGAAAGCCCTTTGTTATTGGTTGCAGGTAATTGTCTATATCTTCGGGTTTTGTGCGCTTGTTCAGTTCATAGAACGTGAGTTCGTCGATATTGATATTATTGTCTGTCTTTTTCAGAAAACGCCGCGCCGAACGGATATTTTCAACTATGAAATATTTGATTTGCAGGATGATCTCCTTGTTGCGGGCCGGCAGCGCCTGTTCGAGACTTGTTTCGCCCAATGTAACGGGGATAAGAAAAAGAGATGCTTGCATATGCTTGTCAATCTTTTCGTTTGTAAAGGAAATAGGTCGATCTGCCGTTTTCTTCAAATGTGCTTGCCAGTGTATAATTTTCGCGGAGGACAGGCAACGCCGTGTAATAATCGAAACTGAAAGAAGCCCTTGATAATACAATAAACTGTATTTTCTTCTCTGCGATATACCTTGTTTGTTCGTCCCGCATTTCGGGATAGATATTGTAAGGCAGATTGGGAGAGATGAAGTATTTTATATTCGGCATGATATTGGCTTTGGTGAAGATGCCCGTTGTGGCGTCAAGCCCCAGTACCATCAAAGTCGGTTCCTTTTCTTTAGCCACCACGTTATAGAATTTATAAAGGACTCCGTTATCTTCCTCTTTTTGCCTGAGAATAACTTCTTTCGGTTTGCCGAAGAAGCCCTTTGTCGCAATTCCGCAGGCCAATGCGATGATTGTGAAAAACAGGTAGAAGCGCCGGCGCGATTGTATTTTAATATACCGGCGCGATATATCGAGGATAACAATGATACCCGGGATGCAATAGATATAGTACGGGACGGAATAGTAAAACACATAATTGGCGGGCATAAATATAATTGTGTACAAAGAGGCAAAAGACAGCGCCAGTCCTGTTTTTCCCAATATGTTTCCGATATATCCGGCAGGAAAGTACAGCGCGCCGGCAAGGATGATTGCAAATTCATAGTTGTCGTATTTCAGGCGCTGGTAGAAACGTACAGTCAGGTTCTCCATTATACGGTTGAGATCGCCGATTTGTGCGTATGCCTTGTTCAATACGATATATGTATCCCAGGCATGTGCGAGGGCATTGTTAATCAGGAAATAGGCCAAAACAGGAAGTGCGACTGCCAGAACCCCGGCAATGAAAGCCGCTGTATTGTGAACAAGATTCCTGTATTCTTTTTTCAATAGCATATTGATGAATACGGCCAGTAACGGGAAGAACCAGAAAGCAACCAGATTCAGTTTTATGAAAAAGACAATGGCGCACATGACCCCGTGCACAAGCATATACGACGGTTTGTGTATGGCGGCGTCTTTGTTTTTAAAGTATCTGATAAACAGGTAGAGGCTTGTAACCATGAACAGTGCAATGAATTCTTCTGCCGAACCTCCCTCCGATGAATGGGAAAGCATAAGCACGGGAAAGGCGAGGGCAAGGATGAATGCATATATTTTGTCGAGATACAGGCGGGCTATAAAGTAGGCGGCGAATACCATGAACGCCCATGCAAGGGATTCTATAAAGTACATGCCGGTGAAAGAATCTTCCGAAACAAGGGAGCCGATACCGTAGATGACGAAAATAAGCGGGCCTTTGTGGTCGAAAGCGTCCATGTAGAGCGTTTGTCCGTGAAACATGGCTTTACCGGTATTGAAGTACAGGTTTACATCCGACCAGTCGTTGAAAGGATATAAAGGCGACATCAATGAACAGAAAAAGATCAGGATGAAAGCGTATATGAATAGAACAGCGAATATGTTTCTGTCGTCAAATATCGTTTTCTTTATCATCATGTATGAATTGAAATCAGGAGCAAAAATAGGAAAAATATTACTGATGAAGAATTGTTTTACTCATTCATTCAATTTTGTTGCTTTGGTAAATTATATTTTGTTCTAACTTTGCAATCCCAATGAAACAACAAATGAATTTGCCTGCCGATTTTATTACGCGTACTCAGCCGCTCCTGAAGGAGGAATGGGATAGTTTTCTCACAGCCTTGGATGGCGATATTCCCGTAAGTATCAGGATTAACCGGAACAAGAGCGCCAATCTGCCGGCAACAAAAATTCCCTGGTGCGATACAGGCTATTATTTGGATAAAAGACCCCGGTTTACATTCGACCCTTTGTTTCATGCCGGATGCTATTATGTGCAGGATGCATCATCCATGTTTGTTGAGCGGGCGATAAGGCAATATGTGAAGGGGAATGTCCGGGTACTGGACCTTTGTGCCGCTCCGGGTGGTAAATCGACATTGATTGCCGGTTTACTGGGCAAGGATAGTTTGCTGGTGTCGAATGAAGTTATCCGTTCACGGGCGAATATTCTTGCCGCTAATCTGACGAAATGGGGTGATCCGGGTGTTGTAATCACAAATAACGACCCTGTGAATCTTGGAAAACTGACAGGATTTTTCGATATCGTTCTTGTCGACGCGCCATGTTCCGGCGAAGGCATGTTCCGCAAAGACGAGGGCGCTATATCGGAGTGGTCTGTCCATAATGTGAAGCTGTGTAAAGAACGCCAGCGAAGAATACTGGCTGATGTATGGCCTGCCCTCAAGCCGGGAGGCGTATTGATGTACAGTACATGTACGTATAATACGGAAGAAAATGAAGAGAATGTACAATGGATCCGGAATGAACTAGGCGCTGAAATGCTGCCTGTGGATACAAATGCGGAATGGATGACAAGTCCGTCTTTTGTGGAAGATACCGTTGCATACCGGTTCTTTCCTCACAAAATAAAAGGCGAGGGTTTCTTTTTATCCGTATTGAGAAAAAATGGATCCGAAGCGGACTTTACCGCTCCAAAAAAGGCAAGAGATAGCAAGAACAAGAAGAATAAAGCGGATTTACCGCCAGCATATAAAGATTATATATCGGGCAAGGAGGATTTTACCTTTTACTCTAAAGGCGAGTTCCGGTTTGCTTTTCCGGCACGATTGCATGATGATCTATTGTTGTTGAAATCACATCTGAATATTGTATCGGAAGGCATTTGCCTGGGTGAATTTAAAGGGAAGGACTTTGTCCCGAATCAGTCTTTAGCTTTAAGTAACAACCTGAATAGAAACGTTTTTGAAACTTGTGAAGCGGATTGGAAGACGGCGGTTGCTTATCTGCGAAAAGAATCCCTGGTACTTCCCGGACAACCTAAAGGATATGTTTTATTGACATATAAAAATATGCCGCTGGGATTTGTAAAAAATATAGGCGCCCGGGCTAATAACCTGTATCCGCAGGAATGGCGCATACGATCGGAAAATATACCCGGCGAAGCGGTGAATGTGATCGGTTAGGACCTGTTTAAATTTTCCGGGAATATAAATTCGAGTAGGGGCAACGCATGCGTTGCCCCTAACGCCCTCTTTTATTTATTGGTCTGCAGACTTTTCTTCATTCACCGTCAGATCCAGCGGTTCTTTCACTTTCTCTTCCAGCAGAGCTATCTTCAATACCTGCTTTATGTCGTCCACGTAATGAAAAGTCAAACCTTTCAGATAAAGCGGCTTGATCTCTTCAATATCTTTTTTGTTCTCTTTGCAAAGCATTATATCCTTTATTCCGGCACGTTTGGCGGCCAGTATCTTTTCACGGATGCCTCCCACCGGCAATACTTTGCCGCGCAAGGTAATTTCTCCCGTCATGGCAAGATTCGCCTTCACTTTGCGCTGCGTAAAAGCCGAAGCCAGAGACGTTACCATAGTGATGCCTGCCGACGGGCCATCTTTGGGGATAGCTCCTTCGGGAACATGGACGTGGACATTCCAGTTACCAAAAACTTTCTCGTCGATACCGAAATACCGGGAATGGGAATGAAGATATTCCAGCGCCAATACGGCAGATTCCTTCATCACATCGCCTAGATTTCCGGTTAATGTCAGTTTTCCGCCTTTACCTTTACTTAATGATGTTTCGATAAAGAGTATTTCGCCTCCAACCGACGTCCATGCCAGTCCTGTAACTACTCCGGCATACCCGTTGCCCTGATACTGGTCGCGGGTATATTCTATGGCGCCGAGGTATTCATACAGATCTTCGGGTTCGATATCTTTCTTGTATTTGTCTTCCGCAGCGACTTTCCGGGCGACTTTCCGCATTATTTTCGCTATCTTTTTATCCAGTTCGCGTACTCCGGATTCACGTGTATAGTTTTCAACAAGCTTTTCAATTGTCTTTTTCGGGATGTCTATTACATCCTTGGCCAGTCCGTGATTATCCAATTGTTTCGGAATCAGATGGCGGCGGGCTATCTCTACCTTTTCCTCGATGATATAGCCGCTGACGTCAATCAGTTCCATGCGGTCGAGCAGGGGCTGGGAGATAGTGGACAGGTTATTGGCTGTGGCAATAAACATTACTTTCGATAAATCGTAATCTATATTCAGATAATTGTCGTGAAAAGCCGAATTTTGTTCGGGATCCAATACTTCAAGCAAGGCCGATGACGGATCTCCCTTAAAATCGTTGCCGATCTTGTCCACCTCGTCCAGTACAAATACCGGATTTGATGAACCCGCTTTTAGTATGTTCTGGATAATGCGTCCCGGCATGGCGCCGATGTAAGTCCGGCGATGGCCGCGAATTTCGGATTCATCGTGCAGTCCTCCGAATGAAACGCGTACATACTTGCGGTTCAGCGCTTTCGCGATGGATTTTCCCAACGATGTCTTGCCTACTCCCGGAGGGCCGTAAAGACAGATTATAGGCGATTTCAAATCCCCTTTCAACTTCAATACCGCCAGATGTTCGATGATGCGCTCTTTTACCTTTTCCAATCCGAAATGATCCAGATCAAGCACCTTCTGTGCGTTTTTAAGATTGAAATTGTCTTTGGAATATTCGCCCCAAGGTAGATCGAGCAATGTTTCTATATATGTATATTGCGTGGAGTAATCGGGAGATTGCGGATGCAGGCGCTCCAGTTTACCCATTTCCTTTTCGAATGCGCGGGCGACTTCTTTGCTCCATTTCTTTGCCTGTCCCCGTTGTCTGAATTCATTCAGATCGGCTTGTTGAGGGTTTCCGCCCAATTCATCCTGAATAGTCTTGATTTGCTGTTGCAGAAAATATTCTTTTTGCTGCTGATTCAACTCCTCGCGTGTTTTCATCTGGATATTGAGCTTCATCTCCATTATCTGGGTCTCGCGGTTGAGGATGACAAGAAGGCGGTAAGCGCGCTCTTTATCGTCGTCTATTTCCAGTAAACTTTGCTTTTCGGATCCCGAAACGGGCAGATTGGAACAGCAATAATTCACCAAAAGGGAAGAGATTACATCCGATTTAAGCCGTTGTATAAATTCTTTGGGAGGTTCGCCATACATGCGCAGCATCTGTATTGTCAAATCCCGGATAGAATCTAACAATGCCTTGTATTCAGCATCGTTTTTGAGGACAGGCGCGGTTCCCCGTATTTCGTAGCGTCCTTTGAGGAAAGGCTCTGTTTGTGTCAGTTCTGTCAGCCGGAAGCGTTTTTTTCCTTGAAAGATGACAGTCACATTTTCATCGTCGGGAAGTTCTATCACCCGTATGATCTCGCCTATCACTCCCATCGGATATAGATCGGCGATTTCCGGGTCTTCGTTTTCCGCGTCTTTTTGGCAGATTAAGCCCACATATTTGCCTCTCTGGCGGCTTACACTCTTTATAAGTTTCAATGATTTTTTCCGGGCAACTGAAATCGGCATACCCGTTCCCGGGAAGATCACCGTATTGCGTAGCGGCAAAACAGGCAGCTCTTCCTTCAGGTCTTTTTCGTTTATATGGCAATCTCCATCATCAAAATCATTGGAAATGATTGAAATAACAGGCTCGTTACCTTCATTCGGATGAAGAAAATCTTTCTTTTTATGAAACATATTATCCTTTTGTTTAACTTGGATTAATCTCCCTCTTCTGCAAGGGAACTGCAAAATTACAGAATTATAATTAACTTTGCTTGAATATCAGACAAATTTCATGCCAGAATAGATTCCGGCATTTTTTGGCTCCGCCGATTTTGACTCCGTCGATTTTCAATTCAATTCAAATTGTCGCAGGCATGCAGGGTGTGCGGAAGTCCCGCAGGGGACGATATTTTATTAACCCTGGATGAAGCGAAGCGGAATCTACGATTAACAAAGAGCCGTATTGGAACCGAAATCCTTTATTGACTAAAATTAAAACAGTTTCCTGTCATTTTATAGAATTTATACTGTGACTCTTTGTCGGGAATATCCGATTCAGGATTTTTTTTATGCCTTGTTTTTCTTCACTTGTCGCTTGTGAACTTATACGAACTATTTCGTCAATCTTCGTTTCGGCTATCAGATTAAGCAGAATGGAAGACGGGCGGGCGTCATACAATTTCTGAATATCGTTTGCCGATTCCATGATGCGGATCCTTCCACGTGAAGCATTTGCCGCCATTTCGTCCAAACCTGTACGGTGATATTTGTACCAGAAATCGTGGAAAGCGGAAGAGCTTTCTTCTGTAAGCGCCAGAGCCAGATCATACCTGTTGTTATTCTTTCCTGAAAACGGTTCCCAGCCTTTCACATTTAAAGACAGGGACATATTGGCTATTTCCATGGCCTTGTTAAAATACGGTCTGCCGCCATTTAATGAAAAAGAATCGAAATCAAGCCCGATAATGATACAGGCATAAAACGAGATGACAGCAACCAGATTATTATCGACAGTCATGTTATTATGACCCAGCGGCTGGCCGGGTACATAACTAAATCCGAATTGCGTATCCCGGTAATTGATCAATGAGGTGACGTAAGATGAATTATAAACAGGGCGTTGGGACGTCAACTGAATTTCCGCCGAGAAATCGTTATCGGACGCAGAAGCGGTTATTGTTATGGAAACATTGCAATTTATACGTTCATTCCGGTTGAAAGTAGCATCCGTCCACTTCTGTTCGTTTAGCAATCCGTTCAGCCCTGATTCGAGCGATGCGAACAATTCCCTGTCCGGAGAAGGAAGCTGTTGTGTATTTACCGTCAATTTCGCATTCAACTCCTGGGCTTGCGATACGGATAAAAATAAGATCACGAATATGCCGGACAGGATAAACCGTTTCATTTACTCCAGATTATAAGTTATACTTGATACTTTAAACTCTGTACGCCGGTTTACCTGATCTGCGATATCCTGCTGTTCGGGAGGTAATTGTTCTATAAATTGTTCTGTCAGGACTTCCCCTTCTTTCAGGAAACCATATTTTTTCGCAATGGCCCCGCTCACTGTTTTCGGTTCGTCTTTACCTTTACCCACTGCTGTCAGGCGGTCTTTGGCGATACCTCCCGCTATCAGGTATCCGGTTACAGTTTCGGCACGGCGCTGCGACAGCCGGTTATTATATTCATCCGAACCTTTACGATCGGTATGCGCCGATAATTCTATCGTTACATTCGGATTCAGATTCAGCAGGCTTGTCAGTCCGTCCAGCGCTTCTTTCGATTCGGGGAGCAAATCCGCTTTATCGAAGGCGTAGAATATATTTTCAAGTACCACGGGCTTGTTTATCGGGGTCAGTATAAAATCGACAAGATAAGTGGAATCCTTTTCCATTTTCGCTGTTTTCAAAGTCATGCGTGTATTCAGACAATTCCGGGCGCTGGCCAGAAACACATAATCCACTCCGCGTTCCACCTCGAGGCTATAAGTACCGTCGTTCTTTCCCGGGAACTTCTTGTTCGTTCCGTCCCGTCCTATGACACGGATCGTGGAGCTGGTAACGAATTCGTCGTCCGTATCCACTATATAACCTTCCACAAGCGTTTTGATTACGGGATATTCGAAAGAGTATATATGGTCGAAACCTTTCCCGTCACCCCGGTTGGAACTGAAAAAACCTTTCTCTTTTTCTCCTTCGAAAGTGATACCGAAATCATCTGCCTGTGAATTGATTGGCCATTGCAGATTTTCTAAAGACCATCGTTTCGCCGCCGGGTCACAGGAAGCCCTGTAAATATCCAGTCCTCCCATGCCCACATGTCCGTCGGACGAGAAATAGAGGGTGGAATCGTTTCGCAGACAGGGAAACATTTCATCTCCTGCCGTGTTTATATCCGGCCCCATATTTTCTACGGATTCCACCATGTCGCCAATCAGGGTCGCCTTCCATATATCCTTTCCGCCATATCCGCCTGCCATGTCGGACACGAAATAAAGAACATCTCCGGTAGAGTTTATCGCAGGATGCGCATATACGCTCAGGGTATCCCTCCTGTTTATTTCCAGCTTCGAACCTTTACTCCACGAGCCGTCCGAGCGTTGCGACACATAGATATGCGGAAAGAAAATACCCGCAGAATCGGGTAGGGGAGTATGTGTATAGTACATCGTCGTCCCCGAATTTGTAAATGAGGGCGTACCTTCGTCCGATTCGGTGTTGATGGCCGATTCCACATGTTCGACCTTCATCCAGTTGCCGTTTTCGTCCTTGCGGGACATGAAAATATCATTTAGTTTAGCCCCCGTTATACCGCTGACGGTATCGCCCAGGGCTTCTTTCCTGTTGGATGAGAAATAAAGCCGGTTGTAGTCGGGAGGTAAAAGCGCAGGGCTAAATTCGCCTCTGTTTGAGTTGAATGGATCCATGCGTTTGACAGTATATAATGCGGGGTTCGTTTTCCATACCGGAGCAAGTCCCGTACCCTTCAATCCGTTCAACGCGAGTTTATTGTCGGGATATAATTGCAGAAATTCCCGATAATACTTTGCCGCCTGTTTGTAGTCTCCGGATTTGTGGAGAGAACGGGCATACCGGAGCGTAACGACGCTGTCGTTCACCTTGTATCGTATGGCATTGGCATATGCCGGATTCGCCCTCATTGGATAATTTATCAGGCGGTAACATTCTGCCATGCGGAGAGCGGTTTCACCCCGCAGTTCCCGTTTCCGGGCAGGAGTTTTACGATATATCTTGCGATACATGTCCGCCGCCGCAAAGTACTCTCCCTGCATAAATTTTTTATCGGCGTCGGCCAGTTTTACCGGTTTGCACGACAGGAAAGATGGCAGTAGGATCATTGAACTTAGCGTATAATAAATATATCTTTTCAAGATGTCGCCCATGTTACTTAAAAATGCAATCGATACGCAAATATAACTCATTTATGTTTGGAAACCGTCTAAATATTCCACGAATATTTTCTTATGGAAATAACGCCTGTATCCGGATTTTGCCGGTTTCCGCTTCTTCATTCGTTTCTGAAAATTTGAACGGGCAAAATTCAGACAGATTCCCGGAATATTGCTTGTGTATGGATCGTTGCGTTTAAATTGTTTAATTCTCTCCTTTGAGTATCGGCAGTTTCAGATGATATTTTGTAGCCAGTATCCTTATCGCCACGACAAATACAGCTGTGGATATTTCTGTCACAGCCAGATCGACATTCAAATAATGGAGGATGCAGAATAAAACGCCGCCCGAAATACAGGCCACGGCATAAAGCTCCTGTGTAAATATTATGGGAACTTCATTTATGAGAATATCCCGTATAATTCCTCCGACTATGCCTGTTATGGTAGCCATGGACACGCATACCCAAACAGGATAGCCGGGTGTCAAAGCCTTTTCATAGCCTACTACAACAAACAGCCCGAGGCCGATGCAGTCGAACCAGAAAATAGTATTGTTGAGATGCACCAGATATTTGCGGAAACACAACACTATGAGAAAAGCAAACAGCGTGCACCAGATGTAGCGGCTTGCCTGCATCCAGAACACAGGCACATCCAGCAACAGGTCACGCAAGGTACCGCCGCCGGTAGCGGTAACAAAACCAATCACAATGGCGCCGAACCAATCGAACCGTTTGGCTGAAGCCAGACGTATTCCACTGATAGCAAATGCGATTGTTCCCAGAAATTCGATTATATCGACAAGCTGGATACTGACAAGGTCATCGAAAAGAAACATCAGGGGTAGACAATTAAAAATTACGGGTATTCATTTCATTTGCTATCATGCCGCTGCCGATACAGAGTTTGGAATCGGCGTCATACACCACCCCGAATTGTCCGGCGGCAATGCCCTGTATCTTTTCATCGGAATGGATGCGGTAAAGGTCGCCTGTTTTTTCGATATGGCCATGCGTAAATTCGGGTGTATGGCGTATCTTGAAAGTAATATCTTTCCGTCCTTCAAAATCACCCCAGATATCTTCTGTGATAAACGAAAATCCCGCCAGATCGATCACCTTTCCATACTGCGTATCGGGATCATAGCCATTGGAAACATAGACTGTATTTTGTTTTGTGTCCTTCTTTATCACAAACCAGGGTCCGCCGCCAAGCCCCAATCCTTTACGCTGCCCGATGGTATGGAACCAGTAACCGTCATGCTTGCCAAGCACATTACCGGTTTCCAGTTCCACAATCTTGCCTTTGCGTTCACCCAGATAGCGGCGGATGAAATCATTGTAATTGATTTTACCAAGGAAGCATATACCCTGGCTATCCTTACGCCGGGCAGACGGCAATCCTTGCCGGGCGGCAATGGCCCGGACTTCGCTTTTCAACAGGTTGCCTATCGGAAACATGAGTTTCGATACTTGCAGATAATTTATTTGTCCGAGAAAATAGGTCTGGTCTTTCACCTGATCTCTTGCCGTCGAGAGCCATGTTTTGTTATTCAGCCTGCTTGTTGTGGCATAATGCCCTGTGGCAATCCTGTCAAACTCATGCCCCCATTTTTGTTCGAAACAGCCGAATTTGATCATCTTGTTGCACATCATGTCGGGATTGGGCGTCAGTCCGCGCTTTACAGCGTCTATTGTATAGCTCGCGACATTCTCCCAATACTCTTCGTGCAGTGATACGACTTCCATCTTGCAAGCATATTTTTTTGCTATACAGGTTGTTATTTCAATATCTTCTTCGACCGGACAATCGGTATATCCCTGCCCGTTTTCCATACCTATGCGAATGTAAAATATCACAGGGTCATAACCCTGTTCTTTCAGTTGATGCACAACAACCGAACTGTCTACTCCTCCCGATACCAATGCAGCTATTTTCATGTGTACATAATTTGTTTTTTTACGGTCGTCAAGGAACTTGCAACATATTGGTTCCGCCGAACGCTGTTTCATGCTTTTTGGCGCAGCTTTTGCATGCTTGTTTCAAAACGGCATTCCGTCGGGAATGTATCGACCGGGAGAAAAACAAGACAACCTTGGGATGTATCTCTACAAGATGCAGGGAGCAAAGGCGTTTATTCCGTTCTACCGGGCTACACATCCCATAGGGATGCAGATACTGCAAAATTCAACCGTTTTGATATATCCTGTTATAAATTGTTTATTTCTTATGCCTGAATGTTTTCATCCCAAAGCAAAAGCCTGTCCTGACAAAAGCAACAGATACATGATTTGCGTTTTTTTCATTCTCGTCACAAAATATTCCAATCAAGCTGCAAAAATACGTTTTATTTTTAAGAAACCCTTGCGGCGGGGCGTAAAAAGACTTTCAAAACTTCGTTCAAAAAATATCGTCACAGGCAGTCCGCAGGACTTGCATGTCTGTAGAAAAAAGACACGCCTCACGCCTCTTTTCAAGAAAATACTGTATTGATTTTGACGATATTTATAGATCATACTGTCTTTTCAGGACGTAATTGCCGGGCATATTCATTTTACCCGGCTTGTTATGCCGGGCTGTGATATGGAAGGCTTTCATCCTTGGCCTGGTAGCTCCGTACGGGATGTATCGCCCGGTGGAACGCAACATTCTTTGCATCGCGATTCGGAAAAAATCCCGGAGATATCCGGAAAGCCGGCTTTCTTGGCGGAAATATGATACGAAATGGCGGAAATCAGTAGTTAATATTTCGGAAAAAATCTGTCTATTTGTGGTGTATAGTAGAATAATGGTGTTTGGGCATAAATAATGTTACGAAGATAATCATTATCAGGGATATATCGTCTGTTTTGCGGCGTTTTTTTTTTGAAGAACGAATTAATGATTAATGGTTAATGATTAGTGAGGAATGATGAATGAAGAAAAATCAGGTGGGAACGAAGTTTTTTACCGTTTTTCGTCCTTTGCGTTAAATGGATTTTAATTAAATATTAGAAATGGTTTACAGTGAATAGTTTGTCTTTTGTCCGGGTTTTGCGGATCGCCACTACCGTGTTTGTTTTGATCTCTTGCGGGGTTGACGGGGGAGAGGTGTGTTCTGGAGTGCGGTTGGAGTACCGTTACAACAGGGAGAATGCTTCCTTGAAAAACGTACTGGCGCAGTATGTGCAGACAATAGACGAATATATCTTTGATTCCGACAGCGTTCTTGTCTCGGTGAATAGGCTTCCCGGTACTTCCTGGTTCGGGCCTTTTGTCAGCGAGTTGGACTTGCCTCCGGGACGGTACATTGCCGTCGCCTGGGGCAACAGGGACGGCCGGAGCTTCACGGAACAGACTCCTGTTCCGGGAGTTACCACTTTGCGGGACTTGGAGCTTCTGTTCGACACGCCTTATGAACCCGGTTCGGATCTCCGGAATGACAGCGAGCGCATGTATTACGGTTACAGAACTTTCTCTGTGACTGGTCAGGGTATCAGCCACATACCGGTTGACATGACCCGCGCGTATTGCGAACTTCATGTCGCTGTCATCTGGGAGAACGGGGATGAAATGCCTGCAAGGTCAAGTACTTTCGGCATGACAGTCGGGCAGGTTCCTTCGTCCTGCGGTTCCATTCCGGTTTATACCGACCGTAACGGGCCTGTGCAGACTTATGTCCCTGCCATTGAGGATTACCTGGTTTGCGACAGCAGGGTGTTGCATTACATTCCCGATGTTCATGCCGTCGACCGTCCGGTCACGCACGGTGCTTCCATGCGCATGGATGTTGCCGGATTGCTCAGGGGACAGGTTATATCATACCGTTACTGTAGCGGCAGCCATCCCCTGCTTGGAATATATATTGACGGAAGTTTGCTGGCGAACAAACTTCTTGATTTGAATGTTTTTTTCAGCGCGATGCAGACAGACCCCGGGCATAGCCTCAAGCAGGAGTACAACATACTGCTGATGGTAAATAGCGGAAAGATTACTGTCGGTTTGATGCTCGATTCTTCGGGTTGGGAAGAGGGCGGGCAACTGTGATTAGTGGTTTATGATTTATTATTAGCGATTAGTGAAGAATGAAGAATTAAAAAATACGGAATCAATCGAAAATTAAAAATAAAAAAAGAAGAAAAGATAAAAGATAAATGGAGAGTTAAAAACGTTTCCCGGTCAGTGCAACGATGTTGCATAAATGAATTTACCAGTACCAATTAAAAATTATTTTACAAACAAAAAACCAGAGATTATGAAAAAGAAGATTTTATCAGTTATCCTTGTTGTCGCCGGGTTGTTTTCCGGATGCAGCAGCGAGGAGGTTGTTTCCAGGCCGGAGACAATCGGACAGGCAGGAACCCTGATCTTCAGTTTTCCTGTTCCCCGTCGGAGTGTTACTTATGCCATTGCGAGCGGAACCACCGCCGAAGAAGCCGTGGATGCAACAGCCGGCGAGGTCGAGATTAACGACGTCACCGTTTACATGTTTGAAAATTCGGAAGAAGGAACCCTTGTGGCAAGGAAAACGGCGTCACCCGAAGAAGCCGGTGCCCACTCTGTAAAATTCGATGTAGACAAATTTGCCGCCGCAGGCAACGGCGATTATATTTTCTATGCCGTAGCCAATGTCAACAGGAACATTACCGACAATTTTGTTGTTGGCAGTACAACTCTTAACGACTTCACCTCTGCCGTTGCCACCGACACCGGAACAACTCCGGTATCCGGAAGCAATATGCTGATGGTCGGTTATGTGGCGATCGACAATCTGTCCACACAGACCGAACCTGTCCAGACGATCAATTTGCGCCACCGCGTGGCGCGTTTCGACGTCGACAACCTGACTGAAGACAGCGATGCGGCCAACGACAATCTGGCCCCGGGCAGTGGCGGTAATGAAGACGAAACATTTTTCAGGATAACAAAAATCCATATACTCAATACCAAATCGTCGGGTTATCTTACAGCCGAAACCAACGGTCAGGCGCGCACTCCCGTTTCCGGCAGGGTATCTTTCAAGGGCGACAAAGCAATCGATGTGTCCGGGATATCTGGTATCAACGAAATCCCTGTCGAGGGCGCATTCTACCTTTGGCCTGGAGTTTTGGCGGACAAGGATCATTACCTTGTGCCTGATTCTACCGTCATCGAGGTTGAGGGTATTTACACGGGCGACAACAAGGTGGAGATATTCACCGTCTATCTGGAAACCGGAAAGGAGATTGAGACCAACAAGCGTTACACGCTGAAGGTTAAGCGTATCAGCCGGACTGCCTTGTCCGTCGATCTGTTTGCTTCCGACTGGGGAGAAGGTGGCGAAGTGACAGCCATGACTACCGGGGTATCCTCTGTATACGGAGGTTTCGAGCTTCTTGTTGGCGGGGAAGATGAAAGCGTACAGTTATCCACTACGGTCGATCTGTCGGGCAATAAGGGAGACAATGACAACGAGTTGAGGTTTTATACCGAAAGCGACGGCAAGGCCACGGACGCTTTGACGGCTTCGCTTGATGAAATGACTCTGGGACCAGGTTATGCTTCAAATGTCATCGTACCCGTTCCTGACGGCGATCCTGTCGTTACCTATTCAATCGGCAAGGTCAGACAGTACTATAAAATCATTTTGCCAAAGACGACTTACCCGATCGAAGGCAAACTTACGATAAAAGACGAGAATACGCAGCAGAGCAAGGTACTTAACGTCAAATCGGTTCCGGTTTACGAAAACACGATTTACACGCCTGTCCTTGTCAATGGCAAGTATTGGGCTCCGGTTAACGTTGGCGCGACTTCTACCTCTCACAGCACTACTCCTGTCGGTTGCGGTTATATTTTCCAGTGGGGTCGCAATGTTCCGTTTACCTACGATACCACAACCGACATCTACGACGGCGGCCCTGTTACCCCCGGGACTACTCCTGTCGAGGATTACGAGAATAAGTTTATCAAAACCACTGCAGACCCTCATGACTGGTTACTGGGAGGAGAAGTTAGTGGCCGTTGGCAGGGCGACAATGCACAGGGTCCGTGTCCTGTCGGTTGGCGAGTTCCTACCGAAGCAGAGTTAACAGGTTTGGGTACCGGTAACTTTTCCAGTGGCCGTTTGGCAATCGCCGGCGTTGGCGCTACTCTCTATTTGCCTGCCGCCGGCATCCGCTATTATGACGGTGCGTGGAACCGCATGGATACGTACGGCTACTACTGGTCGTCTACCGTTTCGAGTACTGGCGCAATGAGGTTGGGCTTCAGTAGCGGTACGCCTACTGTGGTTGCGGGCAATCGCGCGGAGGGTTGCTCTGTTCGTTGCATCCAGGAATAGTAGCGCCTAGGCAGTCGAAAAAAACTGTGATTAAGTGATTGGCATGATTTACATGATTTGCGGATTGAAGGAATTTTTAACCGCAAATGACGCGGATAGCAAGGGGTGTTCCCCCTTGTCTGTCGTCGCGATAATTTTTTTGTCGATTTTGGGAGCTACGAGGTTGTTTTATTAAAAAAAATTAGGTGAAAATTAGTTTTTTGTACTCCGAAATCCGCATAATACAAGTTTGCAACCGTTGTTATTGACAATTTCCGCGATATATTTTCAATACGTTCGCGGAATTTTTCCAAAACGGGAGGCATCCGCATAGCCGTCAGGATCATATAGAAAACCATGCGAACTTCACAGCTCACATGGCTTCACACTTCACAAACTACACAAAACTTGCGGTTCTTTCTTAACTATTAAAAAAATCCAAACTAGCGCTAATAAAATTCACAAAACTACATCCTTACATTTAAATCGGGCATTTAGATAACACCGAACAAACATATTTTATACAGACGTATACCGTTCTTTTTACAATGGTAAAAGTAGTGTAACCGTGCAAGAAAAGCAGTACGATTTGTGAGTATTTTAATATTGGATTGTTTCTTTTTTAACGTAAAGAAGGCTAATTAGCCTGCTTTTGGGATTATTAAAAATTGAATGATGTTAATTTTATCGTTTTGTGAAAAAAAATACCGGAAGTTTCGAAAAGCGAAACATCTCATGTGTTTTTCCGAAAAAAATAATTAACGGTATTGTACATATATTAATTGGAATGTATGGGTAAAAAAGTGCATGATCATGCATTTTTCAATCGGGTGATTTCAAATTGTCGCCGGCGTAAAAGCGCCCTTTTCAATTTATTTCCGCTATCTTTGCGTTCATATTGTTCAAGACCGAATGGATACAGGTATATTTCCTATGATTAATACATTGACAAAGGGAGAGCGGTTGTGTAGCACAAAATCTATTGACAGGCTTTTTTCTTCGGGGAAATCATTTATTGCATATCCATTGAGGATAGTATATATCAAGGAGGATAGCATAGCCGACAAGCCCCGGATTTCAATACTCGTCAGCGTGTCGAAAAAGAAATTTAAGCGCGCGGTGAAACGTAACAGGATAAAACGTTTGATAAGAGAGGCCTACCGTCTCAATAAATCGGAGTTGTCGTCATTGTTGGGCAACAAAGGCAAGAGGTTGAATATAGCTTTTCTTTATTTGAAAAACGAATTGTCCGATTATGCCGAAATAGAAAATGCCATATCGAAAACGATGGCGATATTGGTTCGTAAAGTGAGGGAAGACAAGGATATATGAAAAAGATATTGTCCCGGCTTTTGTTATTGCCTGTCTATTTCTATAAATATGCCATATCGCCAATGTTACCCCCCTCGTGCAGGTATACGCCCACATGTTCGGAATATGCCATACAGGCAATAAGGAAATACGGCCCGTATAAAGGTTTTTGGCTGGCCGTCAAGCGGATTGGCCGGTGCAATCCATGGGGCGGGCATGGTTACGACCCCGTGCCCTAGGAATCGATTAACCTTTTATAAAACCGAAGATACGGCCAATCTTGCAGAATACGCGGAATCCGTTGTAGATCCATCTCCCGGATTTCATGACGTCGGTGACAAAGCCGTTCTGTTCCAGATAGTAAAGCCGTTCCAGTTTTTTCACTGCGTTTTCGTTCAGTAATTCACGGCAGACTTTCAGCTTTTCAGCATAAATGACGCTACCGCCGATTTGCGTACTGAGTCCTTCCATATTATAGATAACGATGAAGGTATCCACATATTTCACAGGCCGGCGGCTTATGGCGATTCCCTGAAAGAAAAGTTTCCAGTCCGATACTACTTTCAAGGTTTCATCGTACAATCCGTATTTCCTGAAATTGTCGGAATGGATAAAAAACGCCTGATGGCAAAGGAAACCCGAAAACAATTCATAGATTGCCATGTGCCAGTCTCTGTCTCTATATGAAGTGTCCGCTTCCAGTTTTCCCCCTTTCTCCATGTAGAAGTTGCCGCAGATAAAGGGGGCGTGAGGGTCGTCGGCAAAGACCTTTTCCAGAGTGTCTTTTTCATATAACACATCGCCGGAGTTGAGAAAATAGAGGTATTCTCCCCTGGCCTGTTTTATCCCTTTGTTTTGCGCGTTGTATATGCCGCTATCTTTTTCGCTTACCCAGTAAGCGATTTTATCTTCATGCCGGCAAACAAGGTCTACACTCCCATCGGTAGACTGACCGTCGATGACGATAAACTCATAATCGGCGAATGTTTGCGAAACAACGCTGTCGACGGTCTTTTGCAGTCCGGCCCTGTTGTTCAGGTTTATGGTGATAATAGACAGTTTCATATTATAAGTAAAAGATGGTGTTGCTGATATGTTTCCCGGCTGTAACAGACGTATGATCTTGCGTTTGCAGAAATAATAAAGAGGTCAGGGATCTTATTTTCGTAGCGATTCTATTAAAAACGGATTGATGAAAGCCAGTTTTTGGAACAGAATAAGCGCGGCGGCGGCTTTACGCAGTCTATAACCTTTTGCATAGTAAATCTGTACCTTATACATTCTCTTTATCCGCTCCATGATTGTTTTCCTGTATTTATGTACCGTGTATTCATCGAATTTATGCAACAGGTATGTCATCCATGCCGTTTGGTTCAATGGCTTTAGCGTGGATGATATTCCATCCGGATGCAGCCTGTAAACAGCCATATATTCGGGCAGGAACTTGATTTTGCCGGATAAGGACACGATTAACTGCAGTGCATAATCGCCATTTTTCACCGTGTAATACCAATCGGGCGTTTTGTGCGCATCTTTACGGAAAAATATTGATGCTGTGAGTAATCCCCAGTCTTTTTTGACAAGGTCTTCCACGGAAAGCACATCCCGTTCCATTTCTATATTTTCGTCCAGATGGTCGCACATCAGTGTATATACAGGATGGGAGCAGAGTGCAAAATCAGGATTTGCCTCCATAAAGTCAACCTGCTTTTGCAGCTTGCAAGAGTCTGTCCAATAGTCGTCGCCATCACACAGGGCAATGTATTTTCCCCGTCCGGCGTTGATGTTGTTTATCCAGTTGAGCATCATTCCCTGATTGGTTTCGGGTAGCCTCAACCTGATAATGTCAGGATATTTCTTTTGATATTCGATGCATATAGTCCGTGTGTTATCTGTGCTGCAATCTTCTCCGATAACCAGTTCGAAAGGAAAGCCGGTCTTTTGCGTCACTATACTTTCAATGGCTTCCGCGATAAATTTTTCATGATTGTAAGTAATCATGGAAACCGAGACCAGGCACTTTCCCCCGTCCCCTAAAGAGGAGGCGGATGGCTGGTCGACTTTGCTTTGCATATCCATATTCTCTTTTTCCATAAATAATTACTCTCTTTGCATTTCTTCCCTTTTGGCGAGGCCGGGAAGGCGAATTGTTTCCACTATCCTTTTCATGTCTTCCTCGTCATATCTGTGATCGCAAGGTAAAGGTAACAGATAATTCACAATCCTGTATTCGGCAGAATCTTTTTTTACCAGATCCAGAGTCTCCCGCCAGTAGGTAGAAACGTATATCCTGTTGTCTATCAGTTTCTTTCTCAAACCGGAGTCTTCCGAATAGAACATGTAACCGAGCGGACAGGTATCAGCCGGAAGATCGTCATACTCATACCTGTTATCCTTGCCCAGAACAGAGTGCAGATACCTGAAATTGGCAATCTGCCTTTCTTTCAAATTCTCGTAATCTATATTTGCCAGCAGTGCATTTGTCAGGTTGGACATTCTTTTTACAGGCTGGTTGACGAGGCCGGCGCAATAGTCCAGATAATCCCGGTAGGCTGCGCCCGCGTTTCCGTATTCAATGCGCTTCATCAGGTGAGTCATGCGGGGAATGGACATGTCCTGTTCAAACTCGTCATTTAATAACGTGTCGGTATAGAGATATGCGCCGTCGGGTAGCCCGAAAAACTTGCGCGGCGAGTAAATCGTATCTATTCCTTCGTACGGGCGCGAGAAGAAAGCATGGGTATTATCCACTATCAACTGCTTTCCAAACCTTTTGACCAGTTTACCGACAGTATTGCATTTAATACCGTAAATATCCGAATAAAGAAAGACTTCGTCAGGAGCGAGTTCCCTGTCGAAAAGGGGGTCTATTTTGAGATCGACGGAGTAGAATTCGTATTCAATTCCCAGTTTCTTCATGGGTTCCCGTATCACTTCCGAGTTGAGGTAAGGGATGTATATCTTTTTGTACTTTTTGGCTCTCAGTATATACTCAAGGCAGTTGCGGGCAGTATTCAACCGAACAGCGCCTTTATGGTAGTGTTCCCCTTTTCTTAATTGAAGTTCGAAGTATCCGCCTATTTCTTTCATGTGCACAAGTTCCTCCCTGTCTCCCCCAAGGGGCAGTTAATCAATTTATAATCATTTAGCATTCTCTTTATTTTATCTACCGTATTAAACATGATAACGTCCAGAATGGAAAGCCGGGGCGCGAATTCGTTTTTGAACTGGCCGTATTCTATCGGGTTGGCGGAAACGAAATACAGGTTTATATTTTCGCGACTGAAATCTTCGGGGGAATACAGTTCCTGTCCGCCGATTGCATTGTAATAATCGCTTGCTCCCAGTTTTTTGCAAATGGCAATTACTTTGTCCTGCCCTTTCAGAGAATGGTCTATATCTAGCGTAGACGAAACTGTTATTTCAGTATCTATATTCAAAAAATTACATATTTCACGGACAGAATTATCTACGTAATGAAACAGATTATTCTCGTTGTAATTGATGATATTTTCGATTAAAGGCATCGAAATATCAAAACAAGGGGCTTTCCTGTAGGATTCTTTTATCTGGTTCAGCAATTTCTTTTTATCGAAACCGGCTGATATACGGCGTTCTTTGACGTCCAGATAATCGGAGTCTTTTTCCAGCGGAACAGTGATCGTCTGGCTCTTTCCGTTTTGCAGAATACGGTTCCGGTTAATCCAGCCTTTCTTCGTATATTGTATGTTGTCATATATCACATACCTGTCAACGGCATTCAGCAATTGAAAATATCCGATATACGGCAAAAAGTAAGGTTGCATTATCCCCAGTTTCATTTTTAATAAACAGTTACAAATGTATCGGTTTGCAGTATACCGGAATTCCGGGAACCGGCAAACGGCTTGTTTTTTTTATTTTTTACCTGAAAATTGTTGTATAAGGCCGCATATTCGTTCCACATCTTCCGGTTCCAGACCGGCATACATGGGAAGGCATACGATTTCTTTTGCCACTTGGGCGGCCACAGGCAAATTGCTTGCGCTAGCGGACGGCAATCCTTTATAGGTAGGAAAATCGCTGATAAGCGGATAGAAATAGCGACGTCCGAAAATATCGTATTCCTGCAATTTGAAATACAAGTCGTCACGGCTTATGCCATATTCCGCTGTCTTGACGCGTACCGGATAATAAGGGTAAGTATGGGATATGCCATCTTCCACTTCCATGCAGGTAATGCCTTTCACCTTTTTGAGCAGGCTGTCATACAATGCGGCCGTTTTGAGGCGTTTGGCAATGTAGCTGTCCATATATTTCAATTGGAGCGAGCCGTACGCGGCCTGCAATTCGTTCATTTTCGCGTTGATTCCAGGTTCTATTACCGTTGTTTCGTTGCGGAAGCCGAAGTTCTTTAGCAGGTCGATACGTTGCTTTGTCTTTTCGTCCCGGCAAACGATCGCGCCGCCTTCTATTGTATTGAATACTTTTGTGGCATGGAAACTGAGTATGGATAAATCGCCCCAGTTCGCGACGGATCGATTGTCTTTCTTTACGGCGAAGGCATGTGCGGCGTCGTATATTACGCGTAGTCCGTAAATATCCGCAATGCGCTGTATTTCTTCCACGTTGCACGGATTGCCAAATACGTGTACAGGCATAATGGCTGTTGTTTGCGGCGTTATGGCGGCTTCTATTTTAGCCGGGTCGATGTTATAATGCACATCCTCTATGTCTGCAAATACAGGTTTGATATTATTCCACCACAACGAGTGCGTTGTTGCCACAAAGCTGAATGGCGTTGTAATAACCTCTCCCGTTATGCGCAAGGCCTGCAAAGCAGTTATTAAAGCCAGCGTGCCGTTTGCGAATACGGATATGTATTTGACGCCCAGATATTCGGCCAGTTCTTTTTCGAATTGCCGGTGAAAAGGCCCGTCGTTGGTCAGCCATTTATTGTCCCATATCTTTTCCAGGTAGGGGATAAACTCTTCCAATGGAGGAAGGGCAGGCCGGGTAACCATTATCTTTTTACTCATATATTCTGTAGTTAGGGGTTAGGGTTTTTCTTTACTTGTGATTATAACGGATAATTAGTTAAAAAGTTTTCTGTAAAATTTCCGGATAGATCCGGGCGTAATATTTTTTATACGTCCTTTTAGCGATTTATCGCCATAAAGCAGTATTTCCAGCCTTCGTTTATGTTTTGTAAAAGCCTCCGTATATTTATAGTTGAAATACTTGTCATATTCGTTTATTAAATCCAAAACTCTCATACATTGCGCTTTGCCGTTCATACGCGACCATTGTCCGTTGTCGTGAATACGGTATGCGGTAGTCGCATCTTTCAGATAAAGCAGAGGGCCGAACTGTCCCATATACATTCCCAGCATCCAGTCGGCAATCTCCATGTCGAAAAGCTTTTGATCGAGACCCTGTATATGTTTTCCTCTGAAGACGCAGCAGGAAAGGTTTCCTATGCGGTTTCCCAAAGCCAGATCTTCGGTAGTAACCTGTTCATGATCCCTGGCGTCGACCCAATCGAATATTTCTTCCCTGTCCTGGCCGGCAAACAGCCGTATATGCCTGTTGTAACTCATGGAAGCACCGGAATGTTTTTCTAAAAAATCAATATGGTTTTGTAAATGATTCGGTTTTACCCAATAGTCATCTCCTTCCATAATGGCCACATAGTCTCCCGTGCAGGCGGCAAAGGCTTGCCGGTAGTTTTTGTTGTAGCCTGCGTTATGGAGAGACGACAAAAAATTGAAAGTAAAAGACGTCTTGTCCGTATATTCTTTAATTATGTCTACCGTATTATCGGTCGAACAATCGTCCGCCACAATAATTTCCACATCGTGCGCCGTTTTTTGCATCAGTATGCTTTCGAGCGCCTGGCGTATATATCCGGCATGATTGTAGGTGACGAGTATGACGTTTATTTTCATAACAGTTTGTATCAATCCGATTTTCTCTGTGAAAAAACCCTGCGGAATACTTTTCCCATAAACTTGACGGGGGAGCATAGAAAGTTCCCTGTCTTGTATTCGATGGAGTTCCTGTACAGACTGGCTTTTTCTCTAAAATATTTTGCCTCGATATGTTCCCTTACGGGGTTAAAGTATTCAAGATACAAAGATAGATGATTTTTGAAGATTTGAAGAAGCAATCGTTCATTTTGCTCTTTATCAAGAGACGACAGCATGGAAACTTCTTTTATCCGATAGTAGAAATGGTACTTTTCCAGTTTGACGACTTTATCGTCTTTTTTGATAAATCCCAGCCAGAAATCCCAGTCTTCGAGACCTCCCGTCATATTGGTATTGTAACCCGGTGTTTGCAAAAAATCGCTCTTCCGGTATATTCCCGAACAAAAGATCAGGTTCTCTTCAAACAATTTTTTATAATCGAAATCAGGAGTTCTGAATTTCCGGTTTTTCGTTCCGAATAAAACAAGGTTACTGTACACAACCTTTACTTCAGGGTCATTCCTGAAAACATCCATGGCTTCGCTTGTGTATTGCGGCCCTATTTTGTCATCGGAGTCCAATGGCAGAATATATTCGCCCGAGGCGTGTTTTATACCGAAATTGCGTGCGTCGGATAACCCTCCATTTTCTTTCTTGAAATACCTGAAGCGATTGTCTTTTGCTGTCCATAGTCCGGCTACCTCTTCGGTATTATCCGGCGAGCCGTCATTTACAATGATACATTCCCAATTGGCGTAATCCTGGTTTAACACGGATTGCAGCGTATCGGGCAAATATTTGTCCTGATTGTAACAGGGAACAATTATCGATATCTTCGGGTTTGTGATACTGTTCAACGTTTCAGCCATTTTAGCAGACCTGTCTTTTTTAGAAATTTTACGTTTGCAGAAATTTTCGGTTTGTACAGTTCCTGCTTTTTATTCATCCAGTCTTTATACAAACTGTCATAGAGCTTGTACGCAGATGCGATATGGTTATCTCTTTCGGTCATTAGCAAGCGGCGGTTTTGGGCGTCGGAACTTGTTCCGTCCAGATAGAATGTGGAAAAATAACCCTCAACATGCCTGTATGTGCAATGGCGAAGGCAGACGGCGTCTACAAAGAAGGCCCAATCGGAAACTATTTTCATTTTTTCGGAATAGCCGCCGTATTTTACCAGAAGATCTCTTTTTATGAAGCTACCCATGTGGGGTAGGGAGTCTTCTGCAAAGTATTTGAAATCAAGGATATCGGGATATGTTTTGATGAACCTGTTATTATTTGCCGTGTCGCACACCTCCAGGTTAAAGTAAATAATGTCTTCCCCTGTCAAGTGACCTGTCAGTTGTTTCAGATTCGCATCCCGGCAGAGTGTATCTCCACTATTAAGAAACAACAGGTACTCTCCGGCGGTCTGCCCGATACCTTTATTCATTGCATTGTAAATGCCATTGTCAGGTTCGCTGACCCAGTAGGTTACATGTTGACCGTATTTTTTTATAACCTCTATGCTGGCGTCGGTAGAGCCTCCATCGATGACTATATGTTCAAAGCCGGAATAGCCTTGAGATACAACACTATCAAAGGTTCTTTCCAGTCCGCCCGCATTATTGTAATTGATTGTAATAATGGATAGTTTCATCTTTTATTGTTTGATATGTCTTTATATAACCGTATGTATCTCTCTGTTTGGAGAGTGTCGGAAAATGTATTTACGGCATAATCCCTTATTGCTTTGCTGTCAAAGGCATACTTGTTATCCAAAAAATCTTCAAGGCTTTGCATCAAAGGCTTTACGCCGGTCTCGTTTATCCGTATGCCGTTTTCTCCGGTTTTTACATGTTCGGCCATGCCTCCATTGCTGAAACTCATGACAGGTACGCCGTTGGCAAACGATTCAAGCATGACGTTCGGCAGATTGTCTTCAAGTGAAGGTATAATTGTAAGGTCGGCGGCAGAATACAGACTGTTGAGTTCGGGGATCTCGGTTATTTTTTCAAAATGGATATGGTTAATGTTGTTTCCGACTTTTAAATTATCCGGCAAACGGCCAATTGAAATTAACTGGAAATCAGACCTGTTCATTTTGTTTACAGTATCAAAAAACAGGGGGAACCCTTTCTGTATATTGCCTAGCTGCGCGCCTACTATTATAAAAGTTTTGAGGCCGCAGTTTACTCCTGCTTTTTGTTTTGCGGCAGTCTTGTCCATAACCGGATAATCTGAAAGATCAAGTCCGTTGGGTATCAAATAATGGGGGTAGCGCCCCAAGGCTTCACTCGCTTCCGATTTTTTCTTCATCCATTCCGAAAGGCAGACGATATGAATATTATCTTTCCTGTTTATTGATCTCGTTTTAATTTTTCTTGTCTGTTCATCCGGTTTTTTGTATGTATCCATATTTTTTAGCCTGTCGGATTCGAAGTGGAACATACCCGCAAAGGGATTTATATCATGTAATGTCCAGACAACAGGCTGTTTCACATTCTTGAAGAAAGTAGGATAATTCAGAAATTCGGAAACCCAGTGCAAATGGATAATATCCGCTTCTTTTATTATCGGTAGCTGTTCCAGTCTGTACGATGTGGTAGCAAATGTCGCTATCTCGTAATTTGGGGGATATTTGTTTAGTTTCACCCGGTGAAAATGTTCGGCATGCAGGTTGTATCTCTTTAAAGCCCTGATCATAAATGAACGGCCTGTATTTGCCGTATAAATATTATTGATAGCGGCAAATTCCGGGTCAACAGGAAATCTCTGAACGAATTCGGATTGTATATCCGCATGTTTCATCAGGCTTCGATGTAGCCTGAGTGCGGCGATACCGGCTCCTCCTCCTGTTATCCCTGTTGAAATGTGAACGGTTTTCATCATAAATACGTTCTTTTGACTGTTAAGAGACGGTGTTTTTTATCCATTTGTCGATATAGACTTTTAGAATCCATAACTTGAACTCCAGATCATAGTTTTTTTCTTTAAGAATATCCGGGACGTCTTTTTTTGCAAGGTATGTATAAAGGGTATCCTTTAAATATTTGTTGTAAGTATCCATATCGAAAAATTTATTTATGGAATTTATTTTTCTTACTTTATACACAAGGTCAAAGATCGGTTTCGGAGGATCGATATATTCAAACCGGCGGCTAATCATATCTATTTCGTTATCATTTAAGCTGTTTTTGTTTTTTGTGAATTTTTTACAATATTCCATTCTGATTTTTTTTACAGTTGCATTCTGTTCATCGAGTTTCAATGCAGTAGTTTGCGCGGGGTGTGTGCGATATTGATATAACACATCCGGCAGATTTTCTATATTGAATCCCATGGAGATGGCGTCGGTCCACATCTTGTAATCTTCAGCGGAAGGGTAATTCTCATTGTATTTCAGATTCTTTGCAAATATATCATCCCGTCTTATCATTACGGTTGGATGTGATATCTTGTTTCCTTCCATCAACTGTATTTTCAGTTCGTTGCACTTTTCGGGGAAATTTGTGACATGTTTTTCCGTCATATATACCATATTTGCGCCCAGTATTGAAATTTCCGGATGCTTTTCCATGTATTCCATTTGTTTCTCGAGGCGGTCGGGACTGCATGTGTCGTCGGCGTCCATCCGGGCAATATATTTACCCCGTGTTCTTTGCATTGCATCATTTAATGTGATGATCAATCCTTTGTTTTTCCGGTTTTGTATAAAAACAATTCTCGAGTCATCGAATTTTTTTATTTCTTCGGCGGTATTATCCGGGGAACCGTCGTCTATAATTAGAAATTCAAAGTTTGTACAAGTTTGCCGGAGAATACTGTTTATAGCTTCATTAATATATGCTCCCGCATTGTAGGCCGGCATAATGACAGAGATCAATGGCGATTCGGTATCCGGATGTATCATCATTCATTTATGAAAACTGTTCAATAAATTCAGTCGTTTTTCGCGGTTCGGCAAAAGCCAAACTTGTTTGGATTACACGCTCGCCGCTCAAAACGTTCTTTTATTTCAAAAAACAATATAGAGGGTTGTTTTCTTAAAAAGAAAAAGAATATTTTCAAATTGGTCTTTTTGGTAAATTTATAATATTTTCTACATAAAACCCAATTTTTATGCCATTGTTTTGAAAAGGACAGGTCTCTTTTTCTATTTATGCTTTTTGCAATGCCAATGGATACGGGTAATCCTTCCGTGAAAGTTTTACCCTCTTTCTCGGCTTTGTTTGATACGTTTTTGTTATGAGTCCTAAAATAATTGAGATACAGTTTTACTTCCGATACATTATCAGCCGGATGCTTTTTTAGCAGGCTTGCCCAAAAAAGCCAATCGCCGCAGTATTTCAGGTTTGATATTTTATCCCAATCCATATTTTCTATTGCCTCTTTTTTTAAAACAGCCATACTTGCATTGTAAATCCGGCTTCCGAAGAGCAGGTGTTGTTTTAAAAATGATTGAACGTCCAGCGCCTCTTTTTCCAGTATAAAAGGTTTTTGACTTAATGTCCTGTTGTTCCCGTCAATGATGCTTGATGAACAAAATGCCAATATTGATCGATATTCTACAATCGATTTCATTGCATATTCAAGAAATAAAACGTCCGAGAAATCGTCGCTTTCCGCAATCCATATATATTTTCCTTTTGCCAGTTCAATGCCTTTACGCCATTGTTTAAAAGGAGAACCGGAGTTGACGGTATTATAAACAATGCGGCTGACTTTGGGTTGATTCCGGTATTGTTCTATGATCTCTTTGCTATTATCCGTCGAACCGTCGTCCAAAATTATTAACTCGAAATCCTGACAGGTTTGATTTAAAATGCTATCGATACGCTGTTTTAAAAACGGAGCATGATTGTAATTGGGTACTATGACGGATATTTCAGGCATTTCTGAAATTTTGATATTTGGCATATAATTTTTCAATAAACCGGTGCCGTCTCGAATTTACAACGCTTTTCAAGGCATTCAGTTCTCTCTTTAAGCTTTCGGTTTCATTGTGTTTATTCAAATGATCCATGATGGAACTTTTGAGTTCAAGTTCCAGATCTTCCAAATAATGATCCCGGAAGTGTTCCATGTCACTATTCAATGCTTTGGATATTATCTCCAAATATGAATATCCGTTTTTTTTATCGGGTTCAATATGGCATCCTTCCCCCCATTCGTTCCACGCATTTATAAAAAGAAATTGTTGCGTATCTTTAAACTTTCGGGCTGTATAATTTATTGACTCCTCCAATGAAAACCGGAATGCGTCCAAACAGCTATTTCTGAAAACAGCGCCGTTCTCTTCTTTTCGGGCGGTATTGTCCCATGCCGGGAAAACCATTCTATATCTTGGATAAGATTGTTCTCTCTTAAAAAACTGATATTTGATAATTTGATGGTAATCAAACATCTGCAAGTTGCTATCGGTCGCTATTTTAGCTCCGGATTCGAAAAAATCGGGAGCAAATTCTACAGCTGCATCAAAGCCCGGCTCCAAAGGATCAATATTCTTGATGAAACTGTCTATCCTGATGAGATACAAGTCGTTGTATCCGTATTCTTTTGTTTTTTTTCTCCAAATTTTAACAGTCTCTTTTATATTGGGAAACAATTCCGTCCGGTATATAATAAAAACAGGTTTGTCGTCTATTTTAATATATCTTTCGTCACAAAAAACGTGTTCGCAAAGATATTTGATATGTTCCATATCATCCTCAAAAGAGTAATCCTGCTTTATAATAATTTCGTTGTCCAATCCATCCCATCTTTTTGTCCAATTTTCGTTTGCCCAGATATACAAAAAAGGAAAATCAGGCTTTCCCAATTGCAACATGTTGTCTAAAGGCTTGTTTAACAGCTGCTTGCCATTAAACCAGTAGTGATAAAACGCGAAACCGTAAATCCCGTATTTTTTAGCTATAGCCGCCTGTTTTACAAGGATCTCAGGGTCGCGCAAATCGTAATATCCTATATCTTCATGCGGAACATGCGGTTGATAATGACCTTTAAATAGCGGTTTGGCCTTGGCTACATTTGTCCACTCCGTAAATCCTTTGCCCCAGGCTTCATCATTTTCGGGAATCGGGTGAAATTGTGGCAGATAAATGGCAACTGGTCTTATCATTATATCTTTAAGCGTTTAATTGTTCTTGATTTATGTTTGATCTTATGTATCAGTATTTGAATTTTGATAACAATATCTTCACTTCCAAGATGTTCAAAACCGGAAAGATAAGGCGTGAAAGCCTTGTTGTGCAAATGCCATTTGTAATAATTTGCTATATTTGCCCACCTGTCTTCACTGTATTTTGAATCTGTCTTTGAGAAGCTCGTATTTCCGCCTGTAAATTTAGCGATAACTAAATCTACATATAGAAATTTATAATTGGCGTAACATTTTAAATTGAAATCATAATCGGCGCATATCTTGTATGATACATTATAATTTCCCATTGTCTCAAAAACAGATCTATGATAGAAAATACCTTGATGGCAGATGTTTTTTCGTAATAATTTATCCAAATCAAAATATCCGTCATATATATTGCCGTCTTTAGCCCAACCGCTATCGCCTGTGATCTCGACATTGCCGTATACGATTTTCTTTTTGGTTTTCCGGATATCCGGAAATATTGTTTCCAGAACCTTGCCGTCATACAATCTATCATCGCTGCCCAGAAAGTACAACCATTCTCCATTCGCTTTGTTTATTCCTTTATTCATGGCGTCATACACTCCGGAATCTTTCTCCGAATATATCCGGATACGTTTATCATTGTATGATTTGATCGTATTCAAGGTTTCATCGTCAGACAAGCCGTCCATAACCAGTATCTCAAAATCAGAGAATGATTGGGATAAAATGCTTTCAATACATTCCTTTATTGTAAGAGATGAATTACAGGTTGGTATTATGATGGAAAATAAAGGAGGCATATAACTGTTTTTGTTGTCTATATAAACCAAAAATCTTTTTTGACCATAATGGCGTTTAGATTTGTATTTGCATATTCATAATATCCATTGTCTGCCAGCAGATCTATTATGTCGTTTCTTCGTTTACCTGCGCCAATGGGGGAGTAGTCCGCGGCCTCGACACAAATAACTTTTGGCCCTGTTTTCCGATAATCGATGTCTTTCAGGATGATATAATCCAGGCCTTCGATATCCAAACTCATGAGATCGGGTGAAATCCCGTTGTGATACGTTTCAATTATTTCGGATACTGTTGTTGTTGGGATTGTCCGTATTTCTTTGAGCGGTTTTCCCAACGAGATCATTCTGTCGCACTCCGTCCTGGAGAAAGTACTTAATGTGCTGTCTTCCATAATAAAAAAGTCGATGGCGTCTATTTTATTGCTTATGCCGATATTTAGATTTATGTCATTTGGCCTTTCTCTATTAAAATTATCGATCAGTAACGGATTGGCTTCTATATTGATACCTCTGGCCCCTCTTTCATAAAACAGAGCCGTATTGCTAAGGAAATAAGGGTCATGCGCTCCCATATCAATATAAGTCGGACATGCAATGCCTCTCAGATTGAACAGGTAAGATATTATCAGGTCTTCACCGCATTGGGAATATGACTTTTTTGCAAGGGGTATTTCCGGCTTTGGCTTTTGCAATATGTGTTTTACGATGTTTTTAAGCATATGCATTTATTTTAATAATTTCTTCAATCGGGTCTTTAAACCATCAATCTTCGATAATATCCGGGATCTTTTAGCTGCATTTACCATATTTTTCTTGACGGATCTGTGGTGATCCAACAATTGAAAATAAGGAGAATTGTAATAGGGAATTGCGGCGTAATGATCCAGGGATGATTGAATCGCTTGACTTATACATTTATATTCACCAGGGACTCTAAATTCATGCGTCTTGTAAAAATTACCAAATTGCGTAGGCGCTCTGAAAATGTTTAATTTGTATCTTTGAGCCAGTAAGGATAATACCGATTGATCCCATCGATGATCCATAAAATCCGAAAGATTTTCTTTTCCGCATATATTGGGCAGATCGGTTAAAATATTTTCGTTCTTGCAATAAGTCAGCCACTTTTCAACAAACTCCATTGTTAGTCTACACTTTTTAAAGACAATAAATGCGGCGTCACAATGGGCTGAATACCAGTAATCAGGGGCGTCGCAATCCATGAGGATAAAACAATCTCTTTTGGCCCATGCGGAATTTAGAAGATTTCCGTTTCCGAAAACGACAACGGGTTGTTTTTCCGTCAATTTTACAAGCGGTTCCAAAGAATCCATCACTTTTATTTCGGAATCGCTATATATCAGAACATCCCCGTCATCCAGATTTAACAGTTCCTGATATATGATATAAGGCTTCCACAGCCAATAGCCAAGCCCTTTTTTATCTTTGAATATATGATGGTTTTCCCTGTAAAAAGAAGTCGATTCAATCTCGTGAAAATCATGGGAATGAACCAAAATGTTTTTGTTGGTTAAATTTACAGATTCCTCCAGTTGTGATCTGCTAACTTTAAATGCTTCATCGGATAAAGCGGTAAGCGCAACTTTCATGGGTTTCGGAATTTAAAATTTGAGATTATGCCTATTGAATGTTCCTGTTCATACTGGCCAACCCATCCGTTCGTATTTATTAAATAATATTCTTTGGCATTGAATTTTTTATTGTACTTCCTGTATATTTTGAAAAATGCCTCTTGCATTCCACCCACGATATCATCCCATACAATAACAAATTTTTCTGCGCACAAGTTATATTTTACCAGCATTTCAAATTCGAAAATAATGGCTTCCGGGGTATGCAATGCATCGGAAAAAATGAGGTTAAAACTGCTGTTTTTCATTTTAGCCCAATTGTTTTCATCCCATACATCGCCGCTCAGATAGTTTATTGATGGAATTTTACCGAAAGAGTATTTTCTCAAAGAAGATCTATCCTTCTTTATGGAATTGGGGAGAGTATCCCATTTTTCTTCGGATATCAATGATAATTGCTTTTCCAGTACAGGATTAATATTTTCAATGTCAAATCCGGATGCGTTTGCCAGGCCCGGACAGGAGTTTATTACTTGCAGAAAATTTTTACCAACAGAAACGCCTATTTCCAGGTAGTTGACTGTCCGGAAATATTTGTTTGCAATATAAACCATTATATCGGAATAAGTAATGTCCGTATTGATTTTTTTATTGATATCCTTTTTTATATGATCGGGCGCTCCGTAATTAAAAAAAGATTCGGAAAATGCCCGGTCGTCAATCCAATTATCTATGGTATCCAATATTGCCCTGTTTTTATCGATATATTCCTGCATATCTTCTTTCTTGAAAGGAGAGATTCTTTCAGGCTTCCTGTTTGAACCGAAAATATTCAGCATGTCTTTTATTTTTTATTTAGTATTCCCATTTGTTTGACGTTAATAACAAGCCGGGGCGATTCCCTGTATTTATGTAATTCTTGTTATCTATAGTAAAATATATTTCAACCTGATCAAAAAGCTGAATATTCATAATGCCCATTAATAGGTCTATCTTGTAAATTCCGGAATTGAGATTGAACAGGGGTAATGGTACCCTTGTCTTGTATGTTCCGGCTTTTTTTTCACCGGATATATCGTCCATCAGGTCAGTGTCGGCAGTCGCATATACATGGACTCCCAGTGAATTATACAGGTTTAAGCCTGTATTGTAGTTTCTTGTGTTCTGCTTGATTATGTATTCAACTTCCAGATACGGTTCGTCGTCAATAGAAAAAACATCATCGGGTTCTCCGTTTTTATTATACAGTTTAATATTTTTGAAGTATCCGTTTGGTTTATCGATCCCGTCATTTACATATTCATAACTGGCGGCGGTTGGGGTGTCTCTCAGGTATTTGTCAACTATTGAATCGATATCTCCAATTGCATCGACTCTCCCGTTTTTTAATACAATGCCTCGACTACAAAGACTTTTTACCGCTCCCATATTATGGCTCACAAACAATACAGTTCTGCCTTTGCCCTTCGATACATCCTGCATTTTCCCGATTGCTTTCTTCTGAAATTCGGCGTCGCCTACCGCCAATACTTCGTCCACAACCAGTATCTCGGGTTCGAGATGCGCGGCAATAGCAAATCCCAGACGTACAGTCATGCCTGATGAATACCTTTTTGAAGGCGTGTCTACATATTTTTCTATTCCTGCAAAAGCTATTATTTCGTCGAGCTTCCGTGTGATTTCGGATTTGGTCATGCCCATGATGGAACCGTTCATGTAAATGTTCTCTCTTCCGGTAAGTTCGGGATGAAACCCGGTTCCCACCTCAAGCAAGGATGCTATACGCCCTTTTGCCTTGATGCAGCCTGTTGACGGAGAGGTTACCCGCGACAGAATTTTGAGTAAAGTCGACTTTCCGGCGCCGTTTTTACCGATTATACCCATGACCTCCCCTTGTTTTACATCAAAGGATATATCTTTCAAAGCCCATACATATTTTCCCGTTGCCATAGTCGACCTGTCGTTCGCTTCGCCTATTTTCAGATAAGGGTCTTCCTTGCCTCTTACCATGTGCCACCACCGGTTTATGTCATCTTTGACAGTACCTGTGCCGACTAATCCCAGCCGGTATTGTTTGGATATGTTTTCGAATTTTATTGCTGTTTCCGACATAAAATATGATTCCGACTATACTACATCAATGAAACTTCTTTCAACACGGTTGAACATCCATATTCCAAAAATCAGGACTATGAGCGTGACAAGAAAAGTGTATCCCAATGAAATCCATGAAAAAGAACCTTCTCCCATAAATGCATATCTGGTCGTTTCCACAACGGACGTCATGGGATTCATCTCTATGATCCATTTATAATTGTTGTATTTTTCCGGAATAGCCGACAAAGGATATATGACAGGCGTGGCATACATCCACAAGTAGGTAATAAATCCGAACAAGATCATCAGATCCCTGTATTTCGCGGTCATTGAAGATATGATAATGCCGAACCCGATCCCCATTGCGGCAATCATAACGACAAGCAAAGGAAAAACCAGAACAAGCATGTTTGGATGAATGTCGACGCCTTTATGGAAGTAATAATAAAGATACACAACCAGAAACAGCCCTGATTGGACGCCCAGTTTTAACAGGCCCGATATAACGCCCGATACGGGAACCACAAGGCGTGGGAAATAAATTTTACTGAATACTCCCGCATTGGCCGTAAATGTACTTTGCGCCCGTCCCAGACAATCCCCGAAATAATTCCAGCATAAAATCCCCGACATATAGAACAGCATGTGCGGCAGGCCGTCTGTCGATATATTTGCAATCCCTCCGAAAACGAACATATACATATATGTCATGAACAGTGGTTGAACAAGATACCATACCGGTCCCAGAATAGTTTGTTTGTATGCGGTTACAATATCCCGGTGTATATACCTTTTTACGAGGTCTCTGTATCTCCATATTTCATCAAGGTTCAGGGAGAAATTGTTTTCACGGGGTTTTATTATTATATCCCAGGCTTCGTTGTCCGGTTTCATTCAATGCGATTTATGTTTGTGTTTCGATTCTTCAAGAGGCAAAGATAATTCTTTTTGGTGAATTATTTATCGGAAATACGCTCTCCAATTGTGAATATTACCGAAAACGGTTAATAAAAAAAACCTATACAAGTAAAACTCATACAGGCTTTTTGTAACCTTTGGCTGTTAGTTCAGATTATTTCTTTGCAGCAGCAGCGATAGAATCTTCAACAGCTTTTGCTTCAGCGGCAGCGATAGAATCTTCGATAGCTTTAGCTTTTGCTTCAGCGGCGGCGGCTGCTTCTACAGCGGCGATAGAATCTTCGATAGCTTTAGCCCTGGCTTCTTCAGCGGCTTTATTTCCGCACGATGCGAAAGAGATTGCAATAATAGCAACAGCAAACAACACTAATTTTTTCATCTTTTTTTCTATTAAAACTTAAACGGTAAATGTATTTGAGTTATTTTTAAGATAACACGTTGCAAAGATATATATATTTCTTTACATGTTGTATAGCATAATTATGTTTTTTTTAGCGTTTTTTTTGCATCCCTCTCAAATTATGCATTCAAGCCGGGATTTACTATAATTATTTAGTTTTCATACAGATATCTTTTTATGCTTTTTTTAGGAGTTTTCTCAAACTCGCTCGGGTATATTTGTATCGCTGTTATGTTTTCGTATCCGGCCAGTTGCCTGTTCAGATTTTTCCTGTTTTCTTCCATTATGGCAGGCAGCATTTCCTGTTCCACGTGCGCCGCATCCATTGTTTCATAATCCGGATGGGCCAGCGCTACCAGTTTCCCGTTTCTTTCCACAACAAGGCTTTCCAGAACGAAAGGCATATTGTTAAGCCGGGCTTCTATTTCCTCAGGGAATATGTTTTGTCCGCTCGGCCCCAGCAGCATCGTTTTACAGCGTCCTCTGATAAATATTCTGTTATTTTTGTCTATTGTGCCCAAATCGCCTGTCCGTAGCCATCCGTCTTCGGTGAACGCGGCTTTGGTGGCTTCCTCGCTTTTGTAATAGCCCATCATTACATTTTCGCCCTTGACTTGTATTTCCCCTACAACGTTATAAGGATCATCGGAATCTATTCTTGCTTCCATGATATTGTCCAATATCTTGCCGCATGAGGTCGGGATAAAATCATAGTTGTGGTCGTATGCAATAAGCGGCGCGCATTCGGTCATGCCGTAACCTACTGTAAACGGGAACTTTATTTTATACAGAAATGCCTCTACTTCCTGATTAAGGGCGGCTCCGCCTATAATCACCTCGTGAAAATTACCGCCGAGGCCTTCCATCATGCCTTTCCGTATTTTCGCATATATCTGGTCTTTTACGATAGGTATTTTAAGCGCCATTTTAATGGCAGGCTTTTCTATTTTGGGAAGTATGGATTTCTTGTAAATTTTTTCTATCACCAGCGGTACGGATATGATCAGGTGCGGTTTTATTTCGGCAAAGGCTTCAGCCAGTATTTTGGGCGAAGGCGCTTTGCCCAGCAAGGTGGTGTGGGAACCTTCGGTAAGCGAATAAAGAAATTCGAAAGCGCAGCCATAGGCATGGGCCAAGGGTAAAAAAGACACAATATTCTGGCCCCTGAAAAGTAATTTCAGGTAACGGGCATGAGTTATGTTTCCTGCCAGGTTGTTGGCCGAAAGCATAACGCCTTTACTGAATCCCGTTGTTCCCGATGTATAATTTATTAAAACCAGTTCCGAATTGTCGATTTTCGCATAATTGATATCGTCTTTTGTATATCCGTTGGGATATTTTCGCTTCATTTTGTCATCCAGGTTGTCTGCCACGGACGATAGCTTTTCTCCTTTCCGTTCGTATAAGCATTTGTATTCATTATCGTTTACGGAGAATGCGGCTCTGACCCCGGGTAGATGATCTTCGTCCAGAGAATCCCATATCTGGTTGCTTGTGAATAAAAGAGTCGATTCGGAATGGTTTATTATATGCTGTACGCTGTCGGCATGAAAATCCTGCAGAATCGGTACTATCACGCCGCCGTATGTGATCACGGCCAGGTAAGTGACGCACCATGGTATATTATTCTTGCCGATAAGAGCGACTTTATCGCCTTTCTCTATCCGGGCTTCTTCCAGGATAATGTGCACTCGGGCTATTTCACGGGCTAAATCTTTATAATACAATGTTTTTTGCGCCGAATAATCGGACAAGCCTTTTAAGTCCCAGTTGTTTTTGAAACTGTTGGAATATAATTCGATTAGATTCTCCTTGATCATAAACATTGCTCATTTCGAGTGAATATGTGCAAAAATATACAGTATTGACAGATTCTACAAGTATTTTATCACTAAAATTGCGACAATTATTGTAATTTTGTACTCTTTTTAGTCGAGGAATTTTTCAGATATATACTATTTGACTAAAGGACAAATAGATGTGTGCAATTCCTCGAATTTTATCTGTACGGTAAACAGCTTGTCGTTTTCAACTGTTTGTTTGTTGTTCTTTGAAAAATAGAGCGGATCCTTCTCATAGTTGAAGTTTTTCGCTTTTTCGAGATATAATTTTTATAAGCTGACTGCTCCGGCTAAAAGCTAAATACAATGATAGATAATTCGATATTTGAAAATAAAAAAGCGGCCTATCTCACACTGGGTTGTAAACTGAATTTTGCCGAAACTTCCACCATAGGCAAACAGCTTTCGCAGGTAGGCGTGCGCAAGGCAAGGGAGGGTGAAATAGCGGAGATATGCGTCATAAATACCTGTTCGGTGACTGAATTTGCCGACAAAAAATGCCGTCAGGCGGTTCGTAAGATGATTAAGGACAATCCCGGAGCTTACGTGATCGTAACAGGCTGTTACGCCCAGCTTAAACCCGGGGATATAGCGGATATCGAGGGGGTCGATATCGTTTTGGGATCGGAACAGAAACTTGATGTGGTCGCTTATCTGGACGGGTTGAAAAAAAAAGACAAGGGCGTGGTGCATATATCGGCAACAAACAGGATAAGATCCTTTGTGCCTTCATGTTCTCGGGACGACCGTACCCGTTACTTTCTAAAAGTGCAGGATGGCTGCGATTATTTCTGTTCTTTTTGCACCATCCCTTTTGCCCGGGGGCGTAGCCGTAACGGGACCATAGACAGTATGGTGAAACAGGCGCGGGAAGTAGCTATGAAAGGAGGCAAGGAAATTGTGCTTACGGGAGTGAATATCGGTGATTTCGGTAAAACAACAGGTGAAACATTCTTCGACCTGGTAAAGGCTCTGGATGATGTGGAAGGAATCGGGCGTTACCGTATATCTTCTATCGAGCCTAATTTATTGACGGACGGGATAATTGATTTTGTGGCAAAATCGAAACGTTTTGCTCCGCATTTTCATATTCCGTTGCAGTCGGGTTCGGACGCCGTGCTGAAACTTATGCGGCGGCGTTACGACACGGCGCTTTTCCGCCGCAAAGCGGAAAGAATTAAAGCCGTAATGCCTGACGCTTTTATCGGTGTGGATGTGATAGTAGGCACAAGGGGTGAAACAGACGAATATTTCGAAGAAACCGGACGGTTTCTTGAAAGTCTGGATTTCTCTCAATTACACGTTTTCACATATTCGGAACGTCCAAACACGCAAGCCTTGAATATAGATCATGAAGTAGACCCGAAAACAAAGCATGCCCGTTGCAAGGTATTGCTCGACTTGTCGGACAATAAGCTCAAAGCGTTTTATCAGTCGCAACGGGGAACGGAACGCAAAGTATTGTTTGAGCATACCCGGCACGGTAATGTGATGTACGGCTTTACCGAAAATTACGTCAAAATAGAAACTCCGTATCAGGCAAACAAGGCGAATGAAATAAAAACGCTTACTTTGGGAAACTTTAATAAGGTGCAAACGGCGCTCATGGAAGGTTAAGGAATGAACAGGCTTTTGTATTATATAATGTATATATGGATGTATCTGCATGCGCTTTTGCCTTTCGGCGTATTGTATGTATTGTCCGATATCCTCTGTTTTTTCGTCTACAGGGTAGCCGGCTATCGTTTAAAGGTGGTAAGGAAAAATCTGGAAGCCGGTTTTCCCGGGAAAACGGACAGGGAAAGATTGATTCTGGAACGGGAGTTTTATCGTCACTTCTGCGATTATTTCGTTGAAACGCTCAAACTGTTGCATATTTCCGACAAGGAGATGCGGAAACGCATGAAGTTTGAAAATGTAGAGCAGATAAAAGAGCTGATGAAGGATGGCAATTCCGTACTGATGTTTCTCGGGCACTATTGCAACTGGGAATGGATCACATCCCTGAATATGGATTTTAAAGACGGGGACAAGGTTGTAGGAGAGATTTACAAGCCGTTGAAAAACAAGGCAATGAACGATTTGTTTCTCAGAATACGAAGCCGTTTTGGTTCTCGGGCCATTGCCAAACAGGATACTTTGAGGGTTATAGTCAAGCTTCGCCGCGAAGGAAAACAAACCCTTACCGGTTTTATGGCCGACCAGGTTCCTTCGTGGAAAAATATTCACTATTGGACAACTTTTCTTAATCAGGATACGCCTGTGTTCACAGGAGTTGAACGTATTGCCAGACAAACGGGTTTTGCAGTGGTTTATCTTGATGTGGAAAAGACGGGGAGGGGATATTACAGGGCAACAGTAAGGTTGGTTACCGACAAGCCGGCAGAGGAGCCTGAAAATATGATTACGGAAACTTACATCAGAGCCATGGAAAAAACCATTCTGCGCAATCCGGCATACTGGTTATGGACGCATAAGCGCTGGAAAAGAACCCGCGGGAAACAGAAACCAGACGACAACATAAATGAAGAAAGTAGCGGTTGTTATCCTTAACTGGAACGGGAGGCCTCTTTTGGAAGAGTTTCTTCCCTCGGTGATGCAATATACTGTACATGCCGGCGTGGAACTGGTGGTAGCAGATAATGGTTCCTCGGACGATTCCGTTGAGTTCCTTCAACGTGCTTATCCACAGGTTACACGCATTGTGCTGGCTGAAAATTATGGTTTCGCCGGCGGATATAACAGGGCGCTGAAAGAAGTGGACGCCGAATATTACGTCCTGCTCAATTCGGATGTTGAGGTGACTGAAAACTGGCTGCTGCCCGTAATTGACTATCTGGATAAAAATAAAGATATAGCGGCCGCGCAGCCTAAAATTCTCGCCCGGCAAAACAAGACATACTTTGAGTATGCCGGAGCATCCGGCGGATTTCTTGACAAATATGGTTATCCGTTTTGCCGGGGACGTATTTTCATGGAAATAGAAGAAGACCGCAATCAATATGATGACCCGGTAGATGTGCTTTGGGCTACGGGTGCATGTTTATTTATACGTTCCAAAGATTTTTTTGACGCGGGCGGGTTTGACGCTTCCTTCTTTGCCCACATGGAGGAGATAGATTTATGCTGGCGTTTGAACTGTCGCGGTAAGCGAGTTGTTTGCCTGCCTTCGTCAGTCGTATATCATGTAGGCGCCGCGACGCTAAGGAAAGAAAGTCCACGCAAGACCTTTCTCAATTTCAGGAACAATCTCGTCATGCTTTATAAAAACTTGCCGCAGGAGAAACTTAAAAGAGTGATGGCCATCCGTCTTGTACTCGATTATATTGCCGCCGTCCAGTTTGCTGTCACAGGCAAATATGCAAATGCTAGAGAAGTGATCAAGGCTCATAAAGACTTTTATGATAACAAGAGGGTATACCGCCATGTCCGTCAGGAGAATTTGCGGAAACAGACACAAGATTGCATTAAAACTATCTATCCAAAGAGTATTCTTGCCGCTTATTATCTGAAATGTATCCGGGTCTTTTCCAAACTTCAGGGGTTCAATTGATTTGCCTTTATTTGATTTTTCAAGGGGTGTATTTAACTACGTCGAATTGACGTTTGGCTTTGCCGATTTTGACTGCGTCGATTTTCAATTCAATCCGGAAAGATGGATGTTCTTTTCTTTTTGCTGACGGAATTGAATTTTTTTTTGCCCAAAGCGGTGAGGAATTGAAAATTGAACTCGGCGCGAAGTAACGAAAAAATAGACGGGTTACAGTTAACTGTCAGCTCCAATGAAAAATATACGGAGTCATTTGCACTGCAAAAAGAAAACGGAACGTATCCAGAATGATTACGTTCCGTTTTTATTGTCTCGTTTTAAAGCTGCCTACTGCCCGCTCTTAACAGTAACCCGGCTAAGGTTTTTTATTCATTGCGATGACATTGCGATTCACTAATTTCCCGGGCGCTACAATTCTTTAACACAACGGACGGAGAAGGCGCACGGCCGAGAGTGGAGGTCGGAGTTGAAGTCAGAGTTCACGTTGCCACTGAGGAGCCACGTGCGGTACGCGGACGTACTACTGCGTGGCGAGGACGAAAAGGAGTAGCCGTCGGTGCCTACGTTGCCCAGCTCGTGGGGACTGGGGCAACGGCGCCCGCCAGCGGGAAAGAACGGCTGGTATGTGCCGGCGGGTTCGTTAGTCTTGCGGCGGCCCACGACGATACTGCTGGCATTCACCACCGTCCAAGTACCGTAGGCATTACCGGCAAAACTACCGGTATAATCGGGCCAACTGGTATTTGTTGAAGGCTTGATTGGATAGTCAGTAGTGGTGCCTGAAAATTCATTGGCAACCGGCATACGCCATTTTGTTCCCGAGGCTGCGCCCGGAGCTGCGCCTGTTTCAGTCAGATAACGGCAAATATCCCCTCTATGGTTTGCGATGTTTGCGGGAGTAGTTATCTCATAAAGTCTCGCCCTTGCCGGAAGAGTCTCGTTGCCAATAATACTGGCATCGGCATATGGAATATTACCCCAGGTATAGTAGGTGCTGGAGGTGCCGGCAGTGATGATCTGCCAACCAGAGGATGTGGGGGTAGCGGAATTATAAGTAGGAACGTATACCTTGTTAGTGTTGCCGGTGCCATTTGTCCAGGCGGCGTTTGCATTCCCGCGCATTGGATCTATTCCTATGAGGCTGCCCCATTTGAAGAAGACGCCCTGGTAACCCTCATAGCCGATAGCATTGGTAGGGTTATAGGTAGGAGTGGCATCGAAAGTCAGCTTGCTCCCGTTCCAGTAAATATTGCTGCCAGCCCAACCGTTATGTTTTGTTGGCGTGTATGTGCTTGCGCCTCCAGGCAACTCGATTGTCTGCTCACAAGGCGTAAACTCGCCGGTTGGACTGAAGAACTCAAGGATGGCGACAGACTTTAAACCGGAATAGGCCGATGTATTGTTTTTAAGTGTAAAAGAAAAAGTCTCGTCACTGCCCGTTCCCGTCCCGGATGCGGTAAAGGTCTGGATAATAGCGTCCGGGTCGCTTTTGACATTAACGCGCCAAGGCCAGGGAGATTTCA
>JAISSD010000304.1 GCA_031273295.1 Prevotella sp. | reverse complement strand
CCTCTTATACAAGCGGCGGAGCCAAAACCGATTTCAGGGTCACATCGCTCTGGAAATGGAATGTCAGGATCAAGGAAGACCCGGACGCCATTATTACCGCTTTTACTTCCGGCGGGAATACCGGGACAAACCTGACTTACAACTTTACCCTTGTTTCCAGTACATCGCGCTATTATATGCCTGGCACCCTCACCGCTACCCTTGTCTTCTTCAGTCCTGCCGGCGAATTTCCGGAAGAGGAACGGACAATCAGCATACCTGCACATGCAATCACCTATCAGCCGTCCACCCACAAGGGCTGGGCGGGCAGCAACATATACTGGGACCAGTCTCTCAGAGGCGGTAACGGCGCGTTAACTTTTGCCCCCACCCCGTCCAGTACCCCTGATACCCCTACCGGCCCGGAGACTTACCAGGGCGTATACTTTAAATGGGGCAGTCTTGTGGGGCAGGATCCGGGTTACTCGTATACAATCACCGACAGCGACAAGAAGTCCGGCTCTGCCGACTGGAGCGGCGACTGCCGGGTCTACATACCCACATGGAATCCCGATAACCCAACCGCCTCTTCCTGGGCGAGTCTCAAGGCCAGTAACTCCGTTCCCGTCTACACTGATTGGGCTGACATTTCGTATGTAAAGGACGGCGTCATTGGCACAGGCATTCCCTATCTCACCCGAAACGACGCCACCCCGACCAATCTTTCCGATAACAAGGGAGGACATGTTCCCGTTTCCGGTGAAGCTGTTCTTCCTGCAAACATGAGAGGGGATATCTGCCGGTACCTGACACAGACGGGCGATGCTCCGGGCGCTGACACAGGAACAAAATGGCGTATGCCGATGGCTCAGGAACTTCTAGAAAGCGGCGCTACCTATGAAATCTATGGCAATGTGGGTAGTACCCTTACCAGTAGTGACGACGATCCTTACGGCACATATTCCATTGTTTCCGGATACCACAAAACAAACACCGTCATCGCAAACTATGCGCCAAGGTTTCCCACTAACGGGCACCGTGAGTCCCCCGGTAGGCTGTATAACGTAAACTACGACGGCTACTACTGGTCTTCCTCGCCGAACAGTCCTACGGATGCGTACCACCTGCACTTCGTCTCTTACCTAGTGCTGCCTAACCGCACCCTCTCCCGGACGTTCTCAATGAGCGTGCGTTGCGTTAAAGAATAAGCGAGGCAGGAAATGAATGAATCGCAATGCCGCCGAAACGGGTAAAAAATCCCGGTTGAGGAGTTATTACCGGTAGCAGGCGGCCTTAAAACGAGACACTAAAAAAACGGAGCGTAACCGTTCGGGATACGTTCCGTTTTCTTTTCGTTGCAGGACAGTCAAATCCGAAAGTTGGAAACACTTTTGTTCTTAACATTTATCTCCTGTTACAGATTCCTTGTTTTTAAACAATATGACTATAAATTCCTAATACACAATCACGTACGATTATGTCATGTATGATCATGGATATATATATTTTGACGGTTATTTACGCTCCCTGCCCTGCCGGATCATTCTCCTCCTACGGTCAGTTTGCCAACCAATACCGAAGGCAGGCCCTGTCCTACAGGAACTCCTTGCCCGTCCTTGCCGCAAGTCCATGCGCCTTCGTCTATTTTCAGGTTGTTGCCTACCATCGTGATATCGGCCAGAGCTTTAGGCCCATTGCCGATAATATTTATATCTCTTATCGGTCGGGTTAGCCTTCCGTTCTCAATCAGATAGCCCGTCTTTACGAAGAATGTAAAATCCCCGGCGCCGATCTGTACCTGTCCGTTAGTGAAATTATCTACATAAACACCCTGTTTTACAGAAGCGATAATATCCGCTTCAGGCGTGTTTCCCTGCTCCATATAAGTAACCCGCATACGAGGTAACGGCGCATGGCGAAACGATTGGCGGCGTCCGTTTCCTGTAGGCTCCACGCCATAATGCCTGGCGCTGATACGGTCGTGCAGATAACTTTCGAGAATCCCGTCTTTTACGATATATGTTTTCCTGCTTTCCACGCCTTCATCGTCGAAGTTGATTGCACCGCGGGCATATTCGACAGTACCGTCATCAACGATATTGATGTTTGGCATACAGATCTTTTTGCCAAGCCGTCCGGAAAATATAGAAACATTTTTCCTGTTGAAATCGGCTTCAAAAGTGTGTCCAATGGCTTCGTGCAACAGGATCCCCGAACTTCCGGCTCCCATGACAACCGGCATTTCCCCTCCTTTCGGCTTTATGGCTTCAAACATAAGGGACGTCTGCGCTGCGGCTTCCTTTGCAATGATCTCCACCAAACCGTCATTCAGGAATTCAAAACCTTTACGACAGGCGCGCGAACAGGAACCATTTTCTATCCTGCCGTTTTGCTCCATGGTGCAAGACCCCGACATGACGGACATCGGACGGTAATCCCATGTCAACATACCTTCCGAATTGAAAAACAGGACATACGATGTGGAGTCGCTCAGGCTTACCGACGCCTTGACGACACGGGTATCGAGTTCGAATATCCTGTCGTTCAACTTTTGCACAAAGTTTTTTTTATCAGCCACGGATACGTCAAGCCAGGTTTTTTCCACCTTGTAAAAATTATGAAAATGGCGTTCCTTTATTCCGGCAGAATATTCTTTTTTGGAAAGGGAAGATGCAATACCGGCGGCTGTCTGTGCGGCTTTCAGCAGGTCTTTCATTTCCGTGTTTTCCACATAGGCATAACCTGTCCGGTCGCCTGATACCACTCTTACGCCAGCGCCAAAATCAATATTCGATGCAGCGCGGTTTACTTCTCCATCACGTAACGAGATATTATTACTGAAAGTATGTTCAAAGTAAATGTCGGCATAATCGCCGCCCTTGCCCAGCGCTTCCGATATTACTTTCAACAAATCGTTTTCCGTCACGGCGAAATGCCGCAGTATATCTTGTCTGTTCATATCGCTTGTCATAATGTCGCCTCCATTTTCTTGAATTTGTTTATCTGCCATACAAACATCGCCGCCGTCAACAATGTTGACAGAAAATCGGCGGCGGGGAACGAGAGCCACACTCCATCGAGATCGAAAAATGAAGGCAGCAGGTATAAAGCGGGTATAAGGAATAGAAACTGACGGGTAAGGCTGAGAAAAATAGATTGCCCGGCCATTCCTATACTTTGAAAAAAATTAGTGACGACTATTTGAAATCCCACCAAAGGCAACATGACGGTGATCATGCGCAATGCGCGCGCTGTGCCTTTTATTTCATCTTCAGTCAAATCCGAAGCCATTGCTTTTGCCAGCAATTCGGGCAGAACAAATCCGAATACAAGCCCGATGGCGCCAATGCCCACGCCTGCTTTGATAGTGTAGTCAAGGGTGTCTTTTACCCGTTTGATATTCTTTGCGCCATAATTATATCCTACTATCGGCTGCATCCCCTGGGTCAGTCCTACCAGCGCCATTATAACCAGCATTACCAGCGTGTTTGTGATGGTGTATGCGGCTATCGCCTGTTCTTTGCCATATTCTTTCAACTGGTGTATCATGAATAATGTCACGGTAGCGGCGGCCAATTGAATGAAAAAGGGCGCCAATCCGATACTGATCACGGATCTCACTATCTCCCTGTCGAATCTTATGTTGGATATTCGCAGCCGCAATAAACTGTTTTTGTTCAGAAAATGATGCATGACAAAGCACAAGCCGATAAACATTGAAATGACTGTGGCTATTGCAACGCCCTTCATGCCCAGTTTCATCACAAAAATGAAAACCGGCGCAAGGACAATATTCGCTATAACGCTTATCAGCATAGTGTACATCGCCTTTCGCGGATATCCCGAAGCCCGCATCATATTGTTGAAGCTAAAGCACATGGTGAGGAAAATGCTGCCCGGAAGATAATAATTCAAAAATTCCCCGGCCAAATCGAAAGTCTCGTGAGTGGCTCCTACAAGCAGAAGTATGGGGTCAAGAAATATATATAGCAACAGGGTTGTGCCGCCTGTCAGTACAATGGTTAGCAGAAAGGCGTTTCCTATGATCTTTTCGGCCGTATTTTTCTCCCCTCTTCCCATAAAGATGGATATCCGGCTGGCGGCGCCGGCGCCAACCAGCATACCTACGGCAGTGAGCACAATCATTACCGGCAGTGCGATCCCTATCGCTGTAACGGCTATTTTACCCAAGTCAGGGCCATGCCCTAAAAAGAAACGGTCGATCACACTGTACACAGCATTAACGCTGGTTCCTATTATGGCGGGAAGAGCGTATTGCCAAAGCAGTTTGCTTATCTTTTTGTTCTCTAATTCGTCAATGTTTGCGGTTTTCAACATTTTTAATCCATTCTAATACTGTCAAGAAGTGTATCTCCCTCAGCCCTGAGAGTGCAAAGGTACAATTTATATTGCTATTTTAAATGAACATGCCCGGCAATTACGTCCCGAAAAAACAGTATAATTTATATCAACCTTTAAAATCCCGATAAACCGAAACAGGGGATGATTGCCATCCCCTGTAACTGAAAAAATAAATCGAATAACGGCTAAGGCGCTACTATTCTCTTAATAGGAATGGACACACCTGACATTGCAACCGATCCCCTTAAGGCCATAGGTGCCTGGGTTCACGTAGCTACTAGTGAAGCCCAGGCCGTACGCGCTCCACTCAGTGTAGACTGACGACGACCAGTAGTTGCCGCCATTGTAGCTAGTCTCAAACATGTAGGCGAAATTGAAGCGGGTACCGGAAGCGGGAAAGGACGGCTTGGCGGTGCCATCGACAACGTAGTCCAAAGTATAAAATGAATACCCGCCCGAAGACATCTCATTTTTCCCGTTTTCAGGATTGGAACCGGTATTGACAGTACCACCGTTGGAGTCATCAGACTTCCATCGAGTGATGTAATCGCCGATGACGAAATCCCGAGTATCGTCATCATTGGCGTGACTACCGGCGACAAGGAGGCCGAACTCGTTAGACGTAGGCAGGCGCCATTTTAAGCCGTCAGTCAAGGTATTGGCATTACCGTTAGCTGTCTTCTTGTCGACCAGGTATTTACATATGTCGCCCTTGTAAGTCGTGTATGGCAGAGCAGCGGTACCGGAAGCTTCAGTCAAACCGTTATTGTCACGCGCAGTTCTCCCTGGAGGCGAAGCCGTAACGTAAGAGGATATGTTGGCCAAATCGGTGTAAGGAATAGCATTCCACAAAGCTATCCGCGCATTGTTACCATCGTCGTCGTACTTGGAGAGATCGCTCCATACAATACTTCCGAAATAAGTATTTTTAAAGGTAGCCACGACGCCACCGTCATCAGCCCAGTTTTCCAAATCCAAAATAGCGACCTTATAATACTTCCCGTTAGAATCGGGGATAAACAGATGACCGCTTGACAAATAGCCATTATATGAAGAAACGCCGATCAAACTGCCCCACTTGAAGGAAACCCCCTGGTAAAGGTTTTTCCCATCCTCTTCCTCCGAGAAGGTCAATGCGCCTACTTCATCGTTTGGATTACCATCCAAAGTATTGTCATAGTAGATGTTAGACTGTGACCAAATCGCTGGAGCAGGCTTAAACCTAGGCGGAGCAGGAGCCTGTATGTTATCAGGATAAGGATCAACATCAAGATCCTCAAAGCTGATACGGGCCCCTATATTGATGTCAGGATCCGGATCGTCGACCGAACCTGAACCCGCGCCGAAGGTCAAATTCAATACGTACTGCCGGCCAATCTCAAAGGTAACGCCTTCAGTGGCAACAACAGGATCGGTGATATCGCAGAACTGTATGTAAGCATCTCTGTCGGGAGAACCGTTGATTGAATAGGAAACCTTCAATCCAAACTCGCCATCATCCGTCACACCGGCCTCAGGACTTCCATCACC
>JAISSD010000300.1 GCA_031273295.1 Prevotella sp. | reverse complement strand
GTGTCACTCATTTTGAGGATACAATATAACACCTTCCCACATAACTTTTATTTTTATCATTTAGTTCAGAGAGAGAGGGGCGTCGGGATGATGCCTTTCTTTTTTTGTGTCAATCCCTCTCCACAGAATAGATGACAGTGAGAGCGGATATTAAGCTACTTCATACTCCACTTTTGTAGGATTCTCCATTTGTTTGGAAGCGTTCAGTATTTCTATCCCTACAATGTTACCTGAAACGGAATAATCCAGAATGATTCCTTTCTTTTCTTCGTCGCTTTCACATATAGCTTCGTCGCTCAACGAGATATAAAGAATATCTTGTTCTTTATCGTATTTCACCTTCATGATATTTTGCTATTTTAGTTGTTTTATAAAGAGTCACAATTACCATAGGGCGTTTACTGCTGTTAACAAAAACACGCAATAAGCATAATCCTCTTTCATCTTTTATTATGGATTGAAATATGACTATTTCTTCTCCATTATTTACAATGATTTTATCGGGATGATAAACAACTGCAAGAACTTGTTCTCTGTTGATGCCTCTCTTTAGCATTTGTTCTTCTGCATGTTTAGAAAACAGAAACTCATCCATTGCTTTTGTATATTTCATAAAATCCATCCTCCGACAAAGATACTATTTTTAGTCGATATTGCAAATCCGGGGTTGACCGGGGGGCGATTTTCAATTCAGGAAACATTCGGTATTTCTATTCCTTTCTCGTTAAGATGCAATGTATCGTTGCCCCTTTTGAGTTTTCAACCGGTACGGTTATAACTGTTTGCATTTCAGCTTCATCATAAGTACAATATTTGCCGCTCCATTCTCCGCTCAGTTTCAGCGCTATACTATTCTCTTTCTGGGTAGGATCGCAGACAGACAAGGTTCGTTTATTTCCCTCTACCTCAATCATTATGATGCAAGGAGTAAGGGCAGAAAAAGTTTCATTCTCCAGTGACCGGACAGAAGCGGGTTCAAAGAAAACGGCCTGAAGTAAATTTTCGTAACTGATGGCATGAACTTTTTCATCTTTACAAAGAATGTTTACACCCGTTTTTTCTATGTTGTTCAGCAGGTTTACACTGTCTATATCCGGGAAAACCATGTAACCGTATGACGCATTTTTCACGTCAATACCATGGCTTATCCACAATCCAAACACATTCGTTTCAACTAATGCAGGGCTATTGACTGATGCTATGCGTTGCCAATTACCTGTTGACTTTCCGCTTTTGATGTTCAGCGTCGGATTGTCTAACACATAATAGGCCATTTTATCATGATAAACGATCTGGCCTTCCGGCTTTTGCAGTACAGCGATATCTCCTTTTTGCAGTTTCTGGTCTATGGAAGTAGTTATTTCATAGTTGTTGTCACCGTGAATATCGCTGCCCAGGCAGACTACAGCCTGATCTGTGAAAAAGTATGATTTTTTAGCATACAGGCCGGCATCATTAACGATAATGGCAGATACGCCGTAGCGGTTGCCAGACAGCCCGCCGGCAAAATCATGATCGTTCCGGTAATATTTGCCCATAACCACTCCGGGGAATAACAAGTCGGTGCGAAAACATGTCGTTCCCGGGACAAGCGTCCAGTCCCATACGGGGAATATGTCTTCGTATTCGTTGCCGTTGCGGTAAAAGAACATACCACCATTGCAAAGGAATCGGCCCAAAAGATTTTCGTAATTAATTATTTCAGCGCCAATCGTCCTGCAAGAACTCATTTTCAGTCCTGCACTCCATGTGTCTGTACGATATAGCCCATAGTCGGAATAATGAAAGAAACGATATCCTGTCAGATCATTCCTATTAATAGACGCTTCGATATCACGTTCGAAAATGTGTTTATATTCATTGGCCTTTTCAGGATAAGCTATCATGGCATTTACCAAGGCTTTACCATAACTTCTCGCCTTACTTTTCTGAGCGTTCGGTACAACTTGCCTCCCGCATGAGCCGATATCCATGAATCTTTTCCAGCACGTCCACTGCAAACCTCCGACCAGGTAATTATGTATCACATCCAACTGCTCTTTCGTTAGTTCATAGGCCGTGCCTTTGAATATTCTTGCCCAATAAGCCTGGGTATTGGCATACGACAATCCGTAGTTCCCGAATTGCTGCTGCGGGCCGTGTTGATGAAAACTCATATCCGGACGGACTCCTTCACCATCTTTACTGACAACCAACTCTTTTAGAATATGATCGCGTGCCTGAAAAAACAAATGCTCGTCTTTCAGCAGGATAGAGCGTACAAGTACATTTTCGGCGAGCCAGACGCTGTTTTGTCCCGTCATGCCTAATTGTGCGTTTTCCATATACTTGATAGCAGCATCCATCTCGCTTTTACTCATTTCGTCCTCCATCAGCAAGTACAGTATACCCAGAATTTTGGGGACGCCGATCTGATTATGCCACCAGTTTGGGGACACGAAATTCCCTTCGTGCCAGTATTTCATCCCCAGATGAATTTTCTTCGCCAGATTTTTCCTGTTATAAAATGCCGAGCCTTTATTTTTATATGCAGTAGCCATTGCCGACAATTTCCCTGCATGAGTTGACGGGCTCCATTGACTTCGCATCGTATCCTGGTAGTTGACATCATCCCATGAGCCATCCGGTTTCTGAGAATCAAAATACTTCCTGACAACTTCATCCGAAGACTTTTCATGAAGTTCGAGTATCTTTTTTTTTACCTGTTGCATATCTTTGATACTTCCAAAACACCCCCAAACCGGTATCAGAAATAATAAAAATAATAATGTCCGTTTCATCATATAGTTTAGTATTACCAAATTCAAAAACAAAAAAACTTTTCGTGGGCGAAAATAGCAAAAAATCCCGGCCTCTCGACCTTCAAAGCGAATTATTCCCCATATTCTTTTTCAGACGGGAGCTATTTTTATTTGCTCAAGAGCTATTTCAAACGGGACGGGAGCTATTTTTATTTGCACGGGAGCGGATTTCAACTGCACAACTGTGTAGCTCGGGCTACACAATTGTGTGGGTCTGACTACACAATTGTGTACGGCTCGCTACACAATTGTCTGCGTCCGGCTACACTATTGTGTCGTTTTGTGTCTGGTACTGAAAATAGTTCCTGCCCTGTTTTCAGCGCACGGATTACAAACCCGCGCGAACGATGGCAAGCGGGAATTGGTGCAAAATAGGGTAAAAAGCCCCCCAATAAAGTTTCCGTTTTTTTGCCTTCACCCTTTCACCTTCCGTGTAACATGCTGGTTAACACCAAAATG
>JAISSD010000241.1 GCA_031273295.1 Prevotella sp. | reverse complement strand
GATGACAGAAACACAAAAAACAGGGCTGCGACAACCAGTCCGCCGGCAACCCAATTGACATACCGTCGGGCATGTGTTTTAATCATCCATTCGTCGACGGGCGCTATCTGTTTGCCGGGAATGATTTTGTCTTCGGCATAATAGAAGCGAAGCGTAATGATAAACACCGCCAGCACAGCCACCAGAATGTAAACGCCCGTCATCAGATGGTCCAAACGGACGAAATAAGCCTTGCGAGCCAGCAGATCGAGCTGACGTATCTGCTCCTGAAGTTCGACGTTATTGGCATTTTCGTCGTTGATTTGTTTCAGTGTTTCAATCACTTCAACTTGGAGAGGATTGATTCCTTTTACCTGAAAATAATTTGTTATCAGCATAATGGAAAAAGTAAGGATAAAAACAGCCGATACGCAGGCTATATTTCTTAAAATCGCTTTCTTCATTCTCAATTCGTTATTTCTTTGTTAATAATATATTTTTTTCAATCACGTGCATCGACTCAATGTTCGGAAAAACAACGGTTTTTTCCATTTTGCAAAAAACTATAAAATAATTATTTCCATAAACCAATGGAATCTAAATCATATCGACAGATTGTTTCCCCGTCATCATTAATGTTTAAGGTGTAAAGCAAATTAGTCGCTTCATCTACGAAAAACTCATGATAAAATTCGTTTTGTAATTTTAGTTTTTTGAGTAAATTGCAATCCCAATCGAAAACATAAACAACAAAATCCCCATCTTTTAAATTGCCGATTTTTGTACCATTACAATATACTGCAAATATATATTTATCAGTTGATGTTGCTCGCATAAAATATACCGGCAGATTTTCAAATGGTTCTGAAAAATTGGATAAAGATGAGAAATCTGAAAAGTTTTTTTTAGATCTGTAGGCTGTAACTGTCCCCGTTTCAATGTCAATCATGTTAATTTGCCACATCTTATCCATGAATTGTACAATTTTAGTGCCGTCGGGCTTCAAACAATCATGAGAACTTAACAATCTGTCCGAATATCGATGTTTGAGAGATTGCTTATAAATGGTATATTTTTTTATCAGGGTACTGGAGTATATCGTTCGTTTTTCATAGCTGGGGAGTGTTGATATTGTACAATCTTCATCAGGATTCATACATATAGTTTGCACATTACCAATAAATTCATTATCATTTAAGCGAGCAATATGACTATGTGGAAATTCAATATGATCTGTTCTCCAATCGTAAGGGATAAAATCCCATACGGTCTTATTTGTTTCCATGGATTTTGAGATATTCCATACTGCTAATTTAAAATCATATGGAAGTGATAACAGTGTTTTCAATTCATTGTTTTCTTTATAAAAGCAATAAATCGGAGATACGATTCTTGCGTCGCCCGGACCTTGTCCTTTTGGACAAAAATCACCTATATGTTTGCCTGTCCTTAAATTAAAAATACTGTAATACTTGTCCGGCAATTTATTGTTATAAAACAACATTAAGGAATCGTAAACAGATAGAAATCCATAAGTAATCCCGTCCAATACAACTTCCTGAGGATTCAGTTTAGTTATGGATGTTACCGTATCATCAATAGTTTTAATTTCTCCATTGAAAATATCATAGTCATTTACCCGATTATCGCACGAAATTATGCTGTATATCATCGAAAAATATAGTAGTCGCTTCATTGCATCTTTGTTGTATTAATAAAAAATGTCCAAAAAGATTACTGAATTTTTTGGACACTTTTCTGATTATTTGTTTATCAATTAGAATTAGCGTGACATCTGTCGCTCGATCCTACTCTAAACCAAGACTCCATACTGGGGCAGTCGCCTATCCCTGTTTGATCATTGTCTGTAGGACATTTTAATTTATATTGTGCAGCTTCGGATGATTGAGTATTATCCGTATAACATGTTTTAGTTGGCACTTTATCTGCTTCCGCGGTCAATGCTTCCACATTTTTTAAAGCTAATTCTGACAAAGTTACCTTCGTATTCAAATTGATATTTACCACCGTAATCACTGCAATTCCTATGACCGTCAATCCAATTAAAATTATTCTTTTCATTTTATATCTTTAATATAACTTATTTAGTTCTTTTTTGTTCCATAAAAATCCCGAACTAAAGATTTTTATATCCAGACTCTCCATAAAGAGTCTCTTGAACATGTCGTGTAAAACCCTTTCTTTTGAAAAATATTTGACATGGAAAATATTTCTTCTCAGCCTATTATTCCTAAAACGTTTCCAAAGGTCAGCGAAACATTTTTATAGCTCTTTCATTTTAACAGAACAAGCACTTTGAGTAAGGCAATACTCAAATGGGCTTTTGTGTTCCGGCATTTGCCCCGAGCATGGATGGCAAATGCCCACAACTGTCCAAGTTGTTTTTCCCCAGTTGCCAGATAGTTTGCGTATTTAAAATGATTTCGATAAAAGACATTCTATATGTGCAGTTTACACTACGAAACTTTGACAGAGATTTAATAAATGTATTAAATCCTCCAAAACATCCGATTATAAAAATTACGAATTTCACAAACAGTAGCATAAAACACTCAAATTCAACAATAAAAAATTGAAATGCCTTTTTTTCTTTATACTCTAACTCCCAAAACCCACTACAATCGTTACTAATATTTATGTCTCTACAACGATTGAGTGGATTTCTCCACTTGATTATCTTCGAACAGATCGTATTACAATATTTAGCCATAACTTTCATTGCATCTTTTGCTTTTAACTAAGTAAACATGGCACAAAGGTAATAATAATTTTCGAAAACCGTTTATTTTTTTTTTAAATTATTGTTATTGCCTGTTTATAAATGAATTATTTTGTCATTAAATAAATAATAAATTCAGATATTTCTGTCTCTGATGAGATTTACGATCAATTTTCCTGCGCTGTATTTCCTCATAACATGGCTATCGGGTTGTTTTCATATATCTGTTTTGCGGACAGTATCCGAAACATCTGCCGCAATTGACGCAGGCGGCGTCGTTGATTTCGTATGCCTTGCGTGTTCGTTTCAGCGACAGTCCGATAAGAGTGCAGCCTATGACCAGCCCGATGAAAGCGCCCGCAAAAGTTGCGCCGGTTCTGAATCTGCCGCGGATATTTTCCGTACGCACGGTTAATGCTTCCAGTGTGCCTCCCTGTGCATAAAACACTTCCACATCCAGAGGCGGGACATTTTGCGGCGTTTTTTCGTTTTGCGCCACCATGTCATACAGCCGTATGTCCTTGTTGGCATGGCTGAACGAATCGCTCATCATATTGAGGATAACAGCGCCGAGAGACGTCATCACCGGCAGGACGACCAGATAGGTCAATATTCTTTTCACGCCCTGTATCCGGCTTTCTTTCACTTTGTTTTCGTAGGGCGGACGGATAGCGTCGAGCGGGCAGGCGCTGTGGCACAGGTCGCAGTTGATGCACTTCGGCGTAATCTTTATCTTCCATACGGAAACACGCGAAAACAGGCTCAGCAGAGCGCCGTAGGGACAAAGGAAGCGGCAGAACGGTCGTCCGGTAAAAACCGCCGCCAGCAGAAGCAGTGCGCCGAACAGTATCAGTCCGATATCGCCTCCCAGACGGAATATCCCGATAAAAGGGTCGAAACGGCAGATAATGAAACTGCTGCGCGTAACGGCATACAGCACGGCAAACGACAGATATATCCACGGAATGATTCCCAAAACAGCCTCGACAGGTTTGGACAATCGGAAATTTTTCACATTGACCAGCTCCTGCAACGCTCCCAGCGGACAGACGCCCGCACAGAAAACCCTGCCGAACAGCAAGGTGAAGATAACGGGCAGGATGAAAAACAGCAGTACCGCAAGCGGCATGGCATACGAGGAATCGGCTAATGCCAGCGCAACATTCTGTATCGAGCCGATGCTGCACACGCAACCGCTCCGAAAAAAACCGAAATAAGCCACCGAAAAAACAGATACCCACATCACAGGCGCCCGTTTTCTCTTTCCGACGACCGCCCACGCAACCCAACTCATCAGCAGGACAAGCAGAACAAGGTCGAGACCGACCCAAAAGGTTTCATTTGGTATCTGATAAGTGAATACGGGATACTGATATCCCGACTCGAAATCGGGCTTGGGAAAACGGTTTTGCGACATCGCCGCAAGCGGAAACAGCAAAAACAGCAGTATGTACAGGCGTTTCTTCATATCTCATTCATCTTTCAGCAGGTATGCCGTTGTGTAGGGGACTCTTTGAATAGCGCCGGAAGGACAGACTTCGGATATTTTACACTCGTTGCAGTTTTTACACAAATCCTGTTTCACCTGCAGATACAGCGAACCGTTTCCGAACGAATTGCAGCCTTTGGCGCATTTCCCGCAACCGTTGCACAAACTTTCGTCGATGGCATATTCAAAATAAGGGTCTTCGACATACGCGCGCTTGATGGCTCCCGTAGGGCATCGCAGGTTTTCGGCTGCCGTATTCAGATCTTTCACATTGGTACGGTAATAGCCTCCGCACAAATCGCAGTATCCGCATACCCTGTTGGCATGAACGCATTTTACCGCCGAAATCGGAAGCACGCAATCGGTTTCGCAACGTCCGCAGTAAGTGCATTTTGCCGGATCTATCTGCCAGAAACAGCTTGCTTCCTTCGATAGTATCCGTTTCAGCGATATGCCCGACAGGGAAGCAATCGCCGTTCCCGCCAGAACGGAACCGCAGATTCGCAAAAACTTCTTGCGTGTAACCGGACTTTTTGTGTTGCCTTTGTCTTGTTCCATCTTTTTATATAATTACAAATTACGAATTACAAATTACGTGTAAATATTTTTTGCAATTTAATATTTAATATCCGATTAAATATTTACATCGGTGCGTAACGGACAGTCGATAGCGCAGGACGAACAGGCTCCGGCGGAAGCCAGAGTTTCGTCGTACCGGAACACCGAAATCTTGTCCTTGCCGGCGACGAACATCCTGTCGTTCGATACTTTGACCTCGTAAGCAGTATTGCCTCCACCCAGCGACCGGCTGTCGAGCAGCATACTGCGGAAAGCGCCGTCGCGTCCGTAACAGCAAATGCGCGGAGTGCCTTTTTCGGACGTGATAATATCTCCGTTTGCCGTATGCGT
>JAISSD010000169.1 GCA_031273295.1 Prevotella sp. | reverse complement strand
CCGTCTACCGGAATGGCATTGACGCCGGACAGGGATACCTTGCCGGCAAGAGTAGCACGCGACTGGCCGTTGGTTTCCTCCGTAAGGTAACCGGAAGACAGGGTATTCAATACATGGATCTTTGTGATTGTAAAGAATGTCTCCTTTTCGTTGTAACCTTCTTCGCCCTCCGACAGATTGTTGTTCTCCTCATCACCGTCGTCGGCGATGTTGTCTATGTCGAAACGCGCAACCCTGTGACGCAGGATTATCTCCTGAACCTGATCGGTGCCCGCAGACAAATCGGGAATCGTCGTGTACCCAACCATCAGCATGTTACTCCCGGAAATCGAAGCAGTACCGGTAGCATTGGCAACGGCAGCGGTAAAGTCATTGAGAGTGGCAGTACCGACAACAAAATTATCAGTAAGATTGCCGCTAACGTTAGCTACGGCATAGAACACATAATTCCCGCCATTGGTGAAGTCGCTCACATCGAACGTGACCTGCACCTCCCCCTGATCCTGCTGAACGCCGGATTCGGATTTCTTTGCCACCAGAAATTCCCCGTCAGGACTGCCCGAATTTTTGAACATGTAAATGGTGACGTCGTTTATCCTGGCCTCGTCTTCCGTTGCACCCACGGAACTTTCGTTAGCAGTACCGCCGCTAATCGCATAAGTCACGCTTCGACGAGCCGCAGGAAAACTGAAAGTCAAAGTACCGGTCTGACCGATTGTCTCCGGCCTGGAAACACTCTCTTCACTGCTGCAACCGGACAACAACCCGGAAGCAAGCAGGATTACTGAAAGAATAGATTTTTTCATAAATTTGAATTTTATTAATGAATTTGAGCGTAAATATATCCAACAAATATATTGAATCCGGTTGGATAAGCCGTTGCAGATTTCCGCCTTTTTATATCCAATTACAGGAATTCGGAATGGAAATCAAACAAAGAGGGGGGGGATGCCTACGACGTTATTCAAACCTAGCTGATCTCCTCCGTCCTTTCGGATTTGACTGTGCGGCAATTTAAGGAGATTAAGGAATTTAAGGAAGCTGAAACATCCGCCCAAACCGGCGCATGTCTTTCCGACTGAAAAGAGGAATCTGCCGGTCAAGCCGTAAGTCCCTGCCTGATACTTCTGTTTCCGTTAACAAGGGGTTGCAACCCCTTGTCAATGTGCATGGATACGCTTTTTGAGATGCATTTTTTTGCAGGGAGAGGAAAAAGACCGGAGGCATTTTAATGTGAATTAGCCCTGATGAAGCTAGCAATTGGGGGCAAGGCCTGTCGACGCGCAACCCCGACAGGCGGTTGATTTGATTGCGTAAATTGTCGCAGGCGTAAAGATAAAATCGAACTTTCAAACTACTCCCACTCGATAGTGGCAGGCGGTTTGGACGAAATATCATAAACAACACGGTTTACGCCTTTCACTTTATTGATGATCTCATTCGATACTTTAGCCAGAAATTCGTATGGCAAATGCGCCCAGTCGGCTGTCATCGCATCTGTGGAAGTCACGGCGCGAAGAGCTACCGTATTTTCATAAGTGCGCTCGTCACCCATCACTCCAACCGATCTGACCGGCAACAGTATTGCTCCTGCCTGCCACACTTTATCATAGAACCCGTACTCGCGAAGCATACGGATAAATATATCGTCGGCATTCTGAACGATTTCCACTTTTTCAGGAGTGACGTCGCCCAATATGCGGATACCCAGTCCCGGTCCCGGAAACGGATGGCGTTTTATCAGGTTCTCTTTCATTCCCAACTCCAGACCTACGCGGCGTACTTCGTCCTTAAACAGCAAACGTAGCGGCTCTACCAGTTTCAGATCCATTTTTTCGGGCAGTCCTCCCACATTGTGATGCGATTTGATGACATGCCCCGTAATGGAAAGGGACTCGATAATATCGGGGTAAATAGTACCCTGTCCCAGCCATTTTATGTCTTTTAATTTACGGGCTTCCTCGTCGAATACCTCGATAAAACCTTTGCCTATGATCTTGCGTTTCCGTTCAGGGTCGGTTACTCCGGCCAGTTCTTTATAAAAGCGTTCCCGGGCATTTACGCCTGTTACATTCAATCCGAGATGTTCGTAGTCCCTCAATACGTTCTCAAATTCGTTCTTGCGGAGTAAACCGTGGTCTACAAACACGCATATCAGGTTCTTGCCGATAGCTTTATTCAGCAAAACAGCCGTAACCGAAGAATCCACTCCTCCCGAAAGGGCAAGAATAACCTTGTCGTCGCCGAGCATTGCCTTTAATTCCCTCACAGTAGACTCGATGAAGGACACAGGACTCCACCCTCTTTTCGAATGGCAAATATTCAGGAAATTACTCAACAGGCGCGTGCCGTCCGTCGTATGATAAACCTCGGGATGAAACTGGACGGCCCACGTTTCCTCTCCTTTTATTTTATATGCCGCTGTTGCCACATCGGCTGTGCTCGCCACAACTTCAAAATTGTCGGGCAATACAGTGATAGAGTCTCCATGCGACATCCATACTTGCGCGCCTTCGGATATCCCGTCAAACAAGGAACTTCCGGGATCTATCTTTGTCAGATGCGCCCGTCCGTATTCGCGTGAAGCGCTTTTTTCCACTTTTCCGCCCGATATAGAGGCCAGGTATTGCGCTCCATAGCAAATACCCAATACAGGATATTTACCCCTTATCCGACTTACGTCAGGCTTGAAGGCATCCGCATCGTTCACGGAAAAAGGGCTTCCCGACAGGATCACGCCTTTTACGCTCTCGTCTTCAAAATGAAACTTATTGTAAGGGACTATTTCGCAGTAGGCATTCAATTCTCTGATTCTGCGACCAATCAATTGAGTGGTTTGCGACCCGAAATCAAGGATGACGATTTTCTCTTGCATAAAATAACAAGTATAAATTATTGTTTTTAAAACGCACAAAGATACATTAATTTTCTGATATTTTGCCCATCGACACAGGGTATGGGCGCTTTGACTAGGTCGAGTTTCAATTCAATTCAAATTGTCGCAGGCATAAAAGTATCGTCCTTGCGGGTAGGGAGTGTAAAATTCATGTTAAAAATGCGCCCCCGACTCCGATACTTTAAATGTTCTTGTTTTGTAGTTATTTGTGTATAAGCAACATACAAATAATTTGCAAGTGTTTTGGGCGTCCTGGAGATAATCCCCGTTATTTAAAAGGTCGCAGGAGAACTGCAATCCCCTGCGACCCGAATATGATTTACAATCCTTGCGACAGTCAGCCAACCGGCGCACGGTAAGACCTAATGGCGGCTTGCCATTCATGCGTCAGCTTCCCGCGCATTATTGAAAATGAAACGGACATGCAACAGTTGTACCAAAGAACATGAAACAACGTTTGGCGGAGTCAATATGTTGCGAGTTCCTTATGACCGTTAAAAACAAATTATATCCACATGAAATAACGGCAACAGGTTACGGATCGCTTCGCGTATTCTTCATTCTTAATTCTTCATTCTCCATTCCTAATTCAATGTCGTTTAATTAAGCCTTTCCATATTATCGACTGAACAAATGCAAGTTAACTCGAAAAAAAAGTTTATAAAACAGTTGGATATATGCCGGATTACAGTTAATTTTATAGC
>JAISSD010000138.1 GCA_031273295.1 Prevotella sp. | reverse complement strand
CCCGGCGCTTATTTGCTCATGCTGAGGCGTGTTTTCAGAACGCCCAGCCTAAGCGTATAAACGGGTAACAGGATGTTCCGAAACTGCTGCCCTTCAACTTATTGTCAGGCTCCGTGGTTTCGGTTGATCCGCTCGAAGTGACTGTGGTGACGGTATTTTTGAGCGATTGTGCTTTAAACGCAAGGTTTATTTCGGCTCCGACATACAGATTCCGCGAGAAATAATAGTTGAATCCGCTGAACACGCCCGCGCCGTAGGTATTCATCAAATCGCCTTCATTTTTCATCACCGCTTTGTAGTTATCTTTTTCCAACGTAGCCTCGTTGGAAGTCGTGGCAAGAATCAGTTCCGCACCGATATACGGCGACATTTTTTCTGTGCCTGAGAAAAAACGAACCAGTCCCGGCGTAAACTTCAATTCGGTTTCCCGCACACTTACTCTTTTCCATTCGTCTCTGCCCAGGCCGTTGTCGTCGGACGCCGAATTAGTCTGAAACCCGACTCCAAGCCGGAAGCCGATGTTATCGGAGAACAGATACGTCACCTTGATTTCTCCTTCCTGAAGCTGAATACTTTGCGTTGCAAACGGAGCTAATCCAACTTCCAGCATCCAAGCGCCGCTTTCCGGTTTGTTACTTTCCTGCGCGTGCATCGTCATCGCCGACAGCGCAATCATTCCTGTTAAAAATAAATACTTTTTCATTTTTACTTTTGTTGTTGAAATTTATAATTTATAATTAGTATTGCTCCTCCGGTCAGGCTGTCAGAACCCGCCCGCACCGGAGGAGAAATGTTTTTATCCGTTATTTACGACTTGCATCTGATGGTAAAAGTCCGGTGTCATTAGCAGAAGACCTTGTTCCCGCAGCTGTTTTTTCCGAAAAACCGTCGAAATCGTAAAACACCCGGCCCTGTCCGTTTTCAATCAATTCAGGGTTTCCACCGTTGTCAATCATAAACAGTGAATAGTGAAGGTCTTTCATTCCGGTCTGCGTCAAGATACCTGAATAGACCTCTACGCTCTTACTCTGATATCCATCTTGGACACTTATCATTTCCACAAAAACAGAGAACGTACTGCCTTCGCCCACAATATATGCGCCGACGCCTTCTCCTGTACCCCCTCCTTGAGCCTTATTAACTTTAATCGTCAAGTCTGCACTGCTTTGCGCTGAAAAAGTGACAATGTTATCACCAAATTGATGTCCAATCGAAAAATCGTTTGCTATACTGGTCGCCTTTAAAATATTCGGAGATATTTTGTATGTACCGGCGATAGATGCTGGATTTCCGCCACCATAAATGGGCATTCCCAAATCTGTCATTTTCTGCTGAATCTCTTTCGGGACGATTTTGTTGATCTCATCCGTAATTCCTCGTTCGTCCAAGGTCGTAAATTCTTTTACTTCGCCGTATCCCGTACCCCTTGCGCTGGTAGCAAAAGCGGCGTAATAATATGTCGTTTTAGGCGATAACCCCGTCCAGGTTAATGCGAAATTTCCTTGTTGATCCATATCATAATACCCTATGGTTCTTTTTTCTCCCCTGTTCACCGGATCTGGATTGGTTGAGAGATAAAAACCTGCTTCGGTGATACTCACGTCGGAAATAAATTTACCGTTAAGTTTCACACTGTTTTTCGTCAGCTCACTGATGCCCACGGTATTCATTTCGGGCTTATTAGGTAATATCAGGTGAAACGGTTCGGTATATTTCGCTGTATGGCTGAACAGATCGACGTTCATTGCCGGTCCATCCCTTCGATTTAATCGATATTTAAGTTGAAGCCTTTTTAATTCATTATACTCCCTGACAGCATCCGATGCTTCGGTAAATGATAATCCGGAAGTAAAATAAAAAAACATTACCTGTTCAATTAGATTGGCGAAACCTGTATAAATTGTATTATCATATCCATTATAACCGGCAGCGCCCTCATTTATAAAATAGGCAACCAAAGAAGATGCTCCTGTTTTAATTGCCGATGAATAACATGCACCTATGTATATCCATGAATTGTTGAATTTTTTTGTTGTGTTCGCTTTTAACCAGGGAACGGTTACTGCAATATAATTAATCCCAGTTTTACTAACACCACCGATAGAAAGTTGTTGATAGTTGTTGATTGTTTCTGACAGAAGATACGAATTTGAACTATCCCATTTTGTTCCTGTCAGCAAGGCTGTGGAAGTTGCTTTTTGGTCAATAGTTGACATATCAATGCCACCATGGGTATCAATAAAGACCACATCATAATCACTTAAAAAATCACTCTGAAACTTCGACCAGTCTGCTTTTTCATCTTCAAAACAGTCAATTTCATTTTCACTGTATCCGGCTGATTTCAGGAAACTAATGACATACTCAATATCTTTTTTAAAACTATGCTGAAACGGCGCTAATATTAAAGCTCTTCCATTTCCGCCGGGGAGGATATAATCTTCATCCCCTGAACGACTTTCGAGGAATGTCCGGGAATTATCGTCAAAGCCTTGATGGGCAGAACGTAGCGCCGGCTGATTCGTTTCTTCCATAAAAAACCGTTCATCATCTGCCGTAACGATCAACAGATTGATAGCAATGCCTTCTTTCTGTTTTACAACAATGGCACTACCATTGGACGTCAGTTCAGCCGATTCCACCTCTTTGATCAGCCTGACCTGTTCCAGTATAACCTCCGGGTCAATCAACTCGTTGGCCCAATAAGCGCTGGATACGACGCTTTCAATAATCGCATTACTTTTTTCCGTAATCTGCTGGGCTGTTTCGGCCGCTTGCTCCCACTCTTCTTGAGTTGACGGAAATCTGGAGGACCCTCCATACCCTCCCGGACCGGTTGTATCGCAGCTAAATAAACATAAACATCCCGCCATAATACCTATCCACAGGTATTTGATAAACTTAATAATATGCATCATTCTTTTTTTTAATTAGTTAATTGTTTCTAACGACAGTAAATCCTATCAGTAATAATTTAAGTGCTTTCATATCAAACATGTTTTTATTTCGCCGTTCCGACCTCGCTGTAATAAGGATGGGGAGTCACATTTACGCTCAAGCCCAAGAGGTCGAAGCAAAGGGTTTCGGCCGTCACTTTTATCGGATTGAAAATATACTCTCCTTTCTCATTTACAATACCAACCTTATCGGCCATCGCAACAACGGCTACATCGCCAATGAAGGCCACAACGTATTCAAACTGAGGGTTGATTATAAATTTGCCTTCCCTGTCGATAAAACCATATGTCCTTCCATCCATCGTCGCCGAGGTATAGTTTCTGCCCTGGAAGGGGTATATGTCTTTAAAATCCATTGGGACAATCACCTTCCCGTCCTTGTCTATGATGCCGATTTTGCCGCCTTCTTTCACGATAAAGTCTCCCCTGTCTATTTTAATATACTGCGCATATTGGGGATTGATCACGTAGGAGCCTTTCTTGTCAATGACACCGTGCCCCTCCGACGTTTTCACACTGGCATATCCTTCGGGCGTAAAGACAATAGCCTCGGCAAATTGTTCGGCTATCACCATCTTGCCTTTTTTATTGATATACCCGACTTCCTGTTTATCGGTGGACACATTGGAGAGTCCATTGGAAAACCACTGGGCAATCGGGTAGTCCGGCTTAATCACTACCTTTCCTTTCTTATCCACAAAGCCGTAGAGCGTATTCCCTTTTTCATCTTCCTGGCCGAACTTGGCCAAGCCATCACTAAAAAACTCCACTGTTTTGGCGTCGGGCATCGAGAAGACTTCCTTGCCGCTCCGGTCGATGGCCGCCGGCGCTTTATCCGGTTCCACCACCCAGGCCAGTCCTTCGCTGAAAGTCGTCGCCCGGATATACTTGGCCGGGATAGCCAACTTCCCTTTCGTATCTAAAAAACCGTAGCGCCTTCCATCGTCCGTTTCAATGCCTACCAAGGCATATTCTTCCCGAAAAAGGGACGTCTCCACCACTTCCACTTCGGGGATGATCGCTACCTCGCCCTTCGTGTCGATATACACAAATGTATCCCCGTCATACAAAGGGATTAACTCCGATATGCCCGATATGCCGGATTCGTCGGACTCTCCGCCGCAGGACGACAACAAACAAACGGCTGCCAATCCTGTCAGTAATAAGTTAAGTGCTTTCATATCAGTGTTGTTCTTCTATGTTTTGGGAAAGGGTTCCATAGATGGATGCCTGACAGCCCATCGAAAATGCCATAAAAGCAACCAGAAGAGCCAGAAACAGATTAACAATGAAGAAACCAAGCATAATAGCTTCTGCCATAGAGTCAACAGCAGCTATAAGCGGCCTCAGGATAAGGGTCATTATCCAACAGACTATCAAATACACGAGTCCCAATACGAAGGAAACAAAAAACATTGTCCATTTATTTCCATACGTCAGTTTATTACTCAGCCGGATCGCTTCCGCCGCATTCAATCCTTTGTCAAGCAACAACAAAATAGCCAGCGACCATGCAAACGAAACGGCTATGGCCGGGAAAAACAAAAACGTAGCCGCACCACAAATGCCGACCATTCTAAAGCCGGAGGTTAAAAAGTACTCACCCATATAGCGGTAGTATTTCTTGTCGAAAATACTCAGGGGTGAAAAAATCTCGCCTCTACTCAATTGCAGCGGAAGCGTACGGATGGCAATCGTTGTTCCCACGTTCACATAGGGAATCCAAATCGTCACCAGCCACAGCACAATAGCGCCTAATAAGGAAGGGATGTTTTTCATACCATACCCAAACCCTTCCTTCAAAACCGTACCAAAATCAAGCCTGTTAACCATAGAATTAAAATTTAAGATGTTATTTTATACTTACTATGCCCCCACCGGGATGGATCAAACCGTAGCATCGAGGCATACCTGCTTTCTTTATTCGACAAAAATTTGCTGATTGATAGCACTTTACTCACTTTCCGAGTACCACTTCTTAGTAAGAACTGGTACTGATGGATGGTGTTGTTTTTATGCGCCTAATTATCAGTCGTATACATCCTGTAAAAAATGGGGGTGGAAGATGGTTTGTAAACATTTTGTCGAACAAATGCTATGGATGGGATGAGAACTCCTGTAAAATAGGGATAATAAGCTGTATTTTTGCTAAACATTTGCTAAACATTTTTTAAACACAAGAATATCAGCGTGATACAAAACGCTTTTGGGTGACGCATGGTAAAGATGTAAAATATTCGATAAAATATATTGCCTGTGTCAGAGTGTTTTGTATATTTGCAGGCGTGATGAAATCCATCAGTACCAGTTCTTACTAAGAAGCGGTACTGGGTTAACAAATTTTATAGGATTTGAGGGTATTGTCCTTTCTCGATTAACTTTTTTTGGCGCAGATTACGCAGATTACACTGTATGCTTACTTCTTCCTCCCTCCTTGGGAGGGCATAGCCGTCAGGTTAAGAATTGTAATATTTTGAATTTTAACTATTTAGTATAGTCCCT
>JAISSD010000058.1 GCA_031273295.1 Prevotella sp. | reverse complement strand
GCAGAACGGAGAATGCTGTCTAACGGCACGAAATAGGTTCCGATTTTGCTTTCCCATTTTTCGTGATCGCAAAAATCGGCAGCCATACGGTTTGCCTCGCACCAATACACCCACGCCATCGGACCGGCAGCGCCGCTGTCGATTTCACTTTTCCATGCTTTTGCCTGCTGTTCGTACCATTCAAAATCGTGAATTTGTCTGATAATCGAATAAACCGGTTCGGCTTTTTGTGCCAAAGCGAACAAACTTGTAGCGAAAAATATCGCTAAAACAATGATTTTCTTTAACTTTTTCATGCGAATATAATTTGTTTTTAATTAGTTTCAATAAGTTATACACGCAAAGTAAGAAAACGTTCAAAGTTTTGTTTTATTTCTTTCAGTTCTCTCTTTCAGGAACTTGCCGGAGAAAGCGCTTGAATATCAAAAACATTTTGTAATTTTGCACCTAAACTTCTCAAAAAACATGACAGAAAATTTTGACAAAGAAAAATTAATTGTCTATTGGACGGAAAGTTCCAATGATGATTACAAGCGATTGTTTTATAACCTTTGTACGCCCCAATACACAACAGAATGGATAGAAAAGATTAAAGAATATAGATTATGGATAAAAACGATGCTATAAAATTAAGTGAAAACTATCTTGAAAAAGTCAGGGCAGCAGGAATTAATGTGCTTGATGCATGGCTTTTCGGTTCGTATGCCAAAGGCAATTACCACCAAGACAGCGATATTGATTTAGCTCTCGTTTTGCCCGATAATTGTTTGTCGTTCGATACGGATGTGAAACTGATGGCAATACGGCAGGGAAATGAAACCATAATCGAAACGCATACTTACAGCAAAGACGACTTTCAGTCCGATTTGCCGATAATTTCACAGATAAAACAATACGGATTACATATCTAACACTTTCATTCTTTCAGGAACTTGCCGGAGAAAGCGCCTTCCGCTGTAATCACATTGACAAGATATACGCCCGAATGATAATTCCTTACGTTTAAGGTCGTGATTCCCGCGGAAAGATGGAGCGAGTCGATTTCTTTCCCCAGGGAATTATATACCTGCAAACGTCCCGTGCAGGGAAGATTGACATTCAAACCGCTTGTTGCGGGATTGGGATATATCTTTATCTGCGATGGGGATTGCGGATTGGCTATTCCCGTCGTCTCTTTTGTGAAGCGGAAATTATCCAATTTAAAGCCGCCTCCCCGATAGAGGAGATAGATGTTGTGCCGTCCGCCGATGGGGGCAATGGGGCAGTCGACGGCGACCCAATCGGTTCCTGTCGGGATTTCGGCGGTGCAGAGCAATTCTCCCGAAAGGCTGTCCAAATGAACCTCGATTTGCTTGCCTGTCTGCCTGCCGCCTTGAGCGAGGAAGGTGACGCCGGTGGCTTGCCCGTCTCCAAAATCGACGTGGTTGTATGCCGTGAAATAGTCGGTGGAGATGTTTCCGACAACTGCCGAGGTATCGGTTCGTTCCACATAAATTCCTTTCAGGTAGTCGAAATGTTCGGCTTCGATGGTTTCAAAGGCATTTTTGATGATGCGGTTTTCATCGGTCGGAGCGTTAAAGGCAGCCGATACTGCGGTGGAACAGCCGAAGGGACGGTCGGCAAAATTGTAACCGTCGGAGAATACGAAGTTCTCGGCGGCTTTTTCCCACCAAGCCGTCCAGATGACGCCTTGCGAATTGCGGTTGTTGTAGGCTTGCAAGGCGTTTCGTTGCAGCCATTGCACCTTGTCTGGCAATCCCAAATCGACTACGTAGCGGCGCAGGTAGCGCATCAGTATTCCCTTGAATCCCTGCAAGTCGTCGCCGCTGCCGCAAACGCGGATTACGCCGTAGGTATTGCAGAGGTCGTTGCGTGTCCATTCAACGATTTTGTGGGCGTCGGTCAGGTATTGGGCTGTTCCGTAGCGGTTGTAGAGCATCAGCGCCGCGCCGAGAAAGGTGCCCTGATTGTAGGTGGAAACCCAACTGTTGCCGACTGTAAAGACGTTGTTGCTCCACGAGCCGGAATCGAAGACTTTTCCGGTATTGGGGTCGTACAGCCAGCGGCGTTGGAGGGCATAGAGGTCTTTCGCCTTTTCGTAGTAGGCGTCGTCGCCGGTGGCTATTGCCAGATAGCAGGCGGCAACTTCGGCGGGTCCGTTGATGCAGGAGTTGGAGCCTTGATTGCCCGACGGGTCTTGATTCCAGCGCAACATGCCCGAAGAGAGCAGGGCGCGGGCGTACATCCAATCGTAATTGTTGCGGGCAATATTCAAATAGTTGATACCGGAATTGGGATGTTGTCCGAACATAAGGTATGCCCTGACGCTTGCCAGTACCGCCCAAGCAATATCGTCGTTGTAGTTGTTCCATCGCCAGTCCTGTCCGTTGCCGGGCTGTCCCCAGCCGGCAGGATAGCTGACAAAATGTTCATACGCCTCTTCAAACATGGATTTGTATTCCTGCTTGCCGGTGGTTTCGTAGGCGTCGAGAATGGTTTCCAGCATTTCGGCTTCTCCCCAAAAGCCTGTGGAAGTTTTCAGGGCATTGAAATAGCGCTTTTTCCATCCCTGCATCACGCTATCGCGCAAGGCTTCCGTTACGCGGTTGGGCAGGATGTCTTCGGCTACCACCGTCCACATCTGCCGGAGCGAATCGGCGCCGGTGCGTTTGGTTTGGAGCAGGGCGGGCGAGCCGTCGGTGTTGCCGTCGAATTCGAGATAGAGGTCGTCGCCGCCGGTCGACTGCAACGAAAAGCGCAGGTAGTAGGCGTCGGGGAAGGCTTCGTTTGCTACGGGAAGCAATTCCCACTGACTGTAAGTGGGGTTGTTTGATTTTTGAACGAGTTTGTCGCCAGCTTTGGGACGGGTCATGCTTTCGGACAATGCTTTTTCGGAATAGGCATTGGTGAGGAAAAACAGGTTGTCCGCCGCTTCGGAGGCTATCCAGCGTTGTGCCGGCACGTTAGTTTCTGTCCACGCAATGACGTCGGCGCTCTCGGCGAGGGATGCGTTTGGCGTGGAAAGCGATTTGTTTCCCGTGTAACAGGAATTGATTTTGTAGGCTTTGCCTGAAATGATTTCGGCAAAGGAGGTTCCTGTGGTGAACAGGAAGAATAATACAGCTAATGATAAATGTTTCATTTGAAAATAAATTAAAAGTTAAAAACTAAAAACTAAAAATGTTTGAACAAAGAATGGAGGATAACTCGTAGGGGCGACCCTATAGCCGTCAGGCTAAGGCTGAAAGCCTTCCATATCCCAGCCCAACACAACGTGTTGGGATAAGATGAACCGTCGGGCTGTTTGCGTCCTGAAAGGACAATAATTATGCCCAACACGTTGTGTTGGGCTGGGATACATAATGCCTTCGGCATTAACCTGACGGCTATGGGGGGCGACCCTATGTGGTCGCCCTGCGCTCGGCGTAGGGGGACGGGGGGTATAAAGCATCTTTATACTCTACTATAAAGCATCTTTATACTCTACTATAAAGCGCCTTTATACTCTACTATAAACCGCCTCGCGCTCGGCGTGGATGAAATCAATCGCTTATTTTTACCCAAATCTCGTTAAATGTATTATCAATACCTTTCAAATAAAGATGGCGGTCTTCTATTTTATAGAAAAACCGGAAGCTTTG
>JAISSD010000208.1 GCA_031273295.1 Prevotella sp. | reverse complement strand
TGCACCGACAACGGTTGTCCGGTTTGCAGCAGGCTATCGGCCTCTTTCCATTCGGCAGCATAATTTTTCATGGGTTTTACATTATTGGTTTCCTGATTATTCTTTTGCGCCTGCGCCGGCAACACGCCCCACAGCGCTACCGCAACGGCTAAAACAATTCTCTTCATAGCTGAAACATTTAAAATACGAACAAATTTACAAAAGATTTACGGATTTACAGATTGGACGGGTCGGTAAGCGCGACTGATTTGCTTGCAACATGTGTTGCAACCTTGTCCGAGCCCTCGGTTAGACTTGCAACACGTGTTGCAACCTTGTCCGAGCCCTTGTATGGACTTGCGGGAAGTCCATACAAGCAAACTGAAAGCGAAGGGCAGTGCGGAGTAGAGGTTTCTTCACTGCATCCTTTTTATTTTCCCTGCAAGCACAGGAGCGCAAGGCAGTTCTCCACTTATTTCCATTCGCACCGTATCGTTTTTTATGTAATAGGCGGTGGGAAACGAACGGGTCAATCGCAGCAGGGTTTGCGGGTCGTAATGCCGAATGGTGAAATTAGGCTTAAAGTTGGTTTCAAAAAACCGCTCGCCGATGGAATCTTTCAGCGTTACGGCAATTACTTTGTCCACGACACCCGAAGGTTCGTATTGTTTCAGATTTTCAATTGAATTAAGGCAATGAGAACAGGAATACATAAAGGCAAATAGTAAGTAAGTAGAATCTTTGGAGGTACTTGCAAATTCCTTCAATACCGAATTGTGGACTGATTTTCCAACATATTGGTTCCTCTGAGAGCCAAAATCGAGCCTATCCTCTCCGTTATATGTAATGCCCGAAATAAAGGCGGTAATGCATAAAACCACAGTAACAGACACCGTTTCCCATGTCTGTACTGGCGTAATCCGATTTACATTCTTCCGTACATCCGCCAGCATGTAAAGCAGTATGGCGTTACGGAAGAGGGTAAAAACAAAAGAGGTATTCAATACGGACGCCGCTCCGAAACATCCGCAATCGTCTATGCCTCTGAAAAAATAGCCATAGATATAGACCAGCGTCAGTGCAGACAGCAATACGATAGCGACAAGCGAGGTAGCCCTTAACCGGATGTGGAAGAAGAGAAATAAACCGACAACCATTTCCGCCATAATCGCCAACGGAGCCATGAGGCTGACGGAGTCTCCGGCGTACAAAGTCATCAATCGGGCAAAATCGAACGTTGCCAGCGCCTTTCCAAAGCCGGAAACAATAAAAACGATTCCGGCGAGGGCGACATAAATTTTAATCCGCTGTTTCATTTTCAGTAAAAAAACCGGTGCAAGTATTATTTTGCCCGCACCGGTTCATTAAGTTAATCCAATGAATCCATTAGATTTCGCGACAAGAGACGTCGATTGTTCCCAAGCTGCCCAATGAATTTTTTAGATCTTGAAGTTCGGGAATGTCTTCACAATCGCCGTCTTCAATTTCTCCGGTAGCCGTTTGTGAGGAAGTGTATCCCATTACCGTTACCGTTACTGTACATTCGCAGGTTTTTTTCTTGCTGCAGGATGTTACAAGGGTAACACCACCAAGAAGGACGATAAGTCCCAATAATTTAAACATTTTTTTCATAATATTTATTTATTAATTTTATTACTTGCCTACTCTATTCTGTTGGCTTTTCGGCATCCGCCATTTTAGTTTCTCCATGGGAAAAAAGTATATCCGACGGTCGCTGAGAAACCGCTGGCATTGCCGTATTGCAGGCCGGTGTCTAAACTGCCGGGACCTAATGCCCAGCTGACGCCCGCTAATATCGAAAAATTGAATTGCCCCGATCCGCCGGAATCGTCATACATGAAACTGACACCGCTACCAAGATAGGGAGCAATGCGCTGTTGCTTAATCTCCATAGGAAAATAATATTTACTCATGATTCCGGTAGAAAGGCTGGCAGTCTCGCTCCCAACATTGAAGCTTTGCGAGAGAGCAATATCCCACCGGTCTAAAAGGAGGAAACTGCCGACCCGCAAATTGGCGGAAAAGCTGCCGGCATCTTTGGAAAACATGCCTTGCCCGCCATAATAGAAGAACCACGGATGTTTGATTAGTTTCTGCGCATTGTCGATGGTTCTTTCCAAATGAACTCTGTTCATATCCAACGTATCCAACACGACTACGGTGTTGGAGGCGTCCTTTCCCCATATTTCCCGTTTGCTGCCGTAGGAAACAAAGGCGATTCTTTTGTTAAGCCGGATTAATATATTATCTATAACCAATAGTTTGGATTGAGGCGAAACCATGCTGTACAGGCTGTCGGCGTACAGATGGACGGAAGTGGCGCCGACCGTGTACGATTTGAAATAGCCGTTCAAAAACGATGGGTTATCGGTAGCCGCGGGTTGCGCAGAGCAGCAATACCCTGTTGCCAATACTAATAGAATAGTATAAAGTTTTTTCATGCTCTTATTCATTTTAGATTACTTTTTGCGTTTACCGAAATAAAAACTACGACCGACGGAGACGCCGAAGGTCGTTACCGCACCTGTTTGCAGGGGGATATCCATATTCAGAAATATATCGGTGCTGGTGGTGCCTTTTTTATTCAACAGGCTGAGGCCGCTCGTAAGCCTGAAGTTAAAGACGGTGACTGAACCGAACTGTCCGCTGAACCCTGCGCCGCCGACAAACATCCCGAAGCGGCGATACCCTGACAATGCCAAATTAAAAGAAGCGCTGCCGCCACTGCCCGCGATGCCAAAATCGACTGCGGCGCTTGTCGAATTGGAGAGATACATCCCGAAGCGGGAATTGAACGACAGATACGAAGAAGCATACATCCCGCCGGCATACAGCATAAAGCGCGGGTGGTATTTGTTCTTGATTTTTTCGAGGAACGAAGCACCGCTTGAGGCCGGAGCGCCTTGTTGCTTTAATTTGCTCACGTGGGCGGTAAACGCCGACAACGCATTGCCGACGACCGTGTCGCCCTCTACTGTGGACATAAGTGCAATGCTTTTTTCTAATGTTGCCGCCGCCTCGTCGAACAATTGCAGTTTTTCCAGCACAATACTTGCGCTTATATACGGATAATATACGTTCTGGTACTGTTCGGTCAACGCCTGCAACAGCGTAAGCGATTGCAGGTACATACCGTTTGCCGCCAAATAATTTGCCCTGTCGTACAGGCTGTCGGGATTACTGATAGCGGTTTGGCTTTGCGGCGACGGCTGTAGCGAGGGGTTGGAGGACGTCAACCATGCGGGAATATTATTGACGCCCGTTTCCCGGAACGTTTCGGCAAGCGCAGGATGTCCCGCTGAAGCCAGTATTTGCGCGGCATAAAAGTAATAGTCGTCTCCAGCGCCAAGGAGCTTTGCGCGGTCGAGGTGTCTCAAGGCGACTTCCGAAAGGCCGCTCTGTGCCAACACGTAGGCATATTCCATTAATATTGCTGTGTTGTCAGGCACTTTTTTGGCCAGTTGTGCGTAAGCAAAAAGGGCTTCCGGCAGGTTGCCCTGAAGCGCCAGCGTACGCGCCTGCTTTTGGCCGGCCGGCTGTGCCGTGGAAATAGTGGGAAAAATAACAGCAAACAACAATATATATTTGTATTTTAGTATCATAAAAAACAGATTTATTTTATTTGTTCATTTTGTTTATTTACAATGTCTTGATATCTCAATTCGATGGATTTACGAAGTAGCGACATATCATGTCCTCTTAAAGGATTAATTCCGTATGCTTCTTTAATTACATTTGTGTATCCTGCCACGTAATCCGATTTTTCTATTCTAATACGGTCTTTTAAACCATCTTGTGTCGCTTCTAAATTTCTTACAGTACCTGCATTTACACCTCCTTTTAGGCTACCTAATCCAAAGGTCGAAGCAGTTAAAACATCATTAGCAGAAACAGTATTAATGATGTTTGTGTTTTCTCCCATAGATGCTCTTGTTGCTCTTGATATATCTGCAGAATTAAAAGTATATGCCTTTAGTGTGCATGTAATAGCTGCTTCGGCAGCAAGTCTACCGCCCAAAGAATGTCCTACAACTATCAAGTCTTCTTTATTTATTTTGCCTTCTTTGAGTAATTTATCAGTAACTGCAATTGCTAATTGTGTTTGTTCATCTGCATTAGAAAAATTACCTTCTATACCCGAATACAGGATATCAGTTATTATATCATCAGTTCCTCTAAACGACAATACATATTTTCCGTTTTGTCCTCTAAATAACTCACAATGAAAATAATCTTCATTTGTATAGTTGACTGACATAATTGAACTAAATTCTGCTGAATTGGTTAGATTATCATAACCATCAGGAATGCCTCCATGTTCCCAATAAGAACATTCAGCTAAACTAGCCATATCTGCTAATAGATGATAATTCTTTTCCTGAGCCTCGAGGCTTTCAGGGGACATTTTATCAACTTTTTTTAACCATTCTTCTCTTCCTTCCAATCTCTTTTCATAAACTGTAATTTGTTCGTTTATCTCATTTATTTTTTTCTTACAGTATTCAATTTCTTCTTTTTCTTCTTCCAATAAAGGTTTTTTATTTTTTAATTCGTTTAATATTTCTTGTAACTTATCCTTTTCCGTTTGTAATGATAAAATTTGAGATTGCAATGCTCTAATATTCATAATATTTTCATCTACTGATAATATGGGCAAAGTCTTTATTGACACATCATCCAAACTCGGCCGTTCAAAAATACGGGGTGTCGCATCAGGGTCTATCTCTGTATTCCTTTTCCAGTTCACCCTGATTTCAGTCTGATGCTTTCCATACGGAAGAATTTTAACTATTTCTCTATCGTAGTCCGTATCCCACCCTGTTTCCAGAGTATTTTCGGCTACATTGTTTTCTCCAAATAACGTTGAGTTTTGGTATTCCTTCTGATACATAGCATCCTGAATCACCTCGCCCGGATTGGTAGAATAAAAAGTGTTACCCTGATTGGTGGCGGTAATATTAACATTATTACCGGAATTGGACGGATCGGACTGTCCGGACGAAACGCACATACATGGAGTACATATTACACTGACACAAGAATTATTCAGAGACAGAAGCTGCTGTCTCGCTCTCTCACATATGTCATATATTGCCGAGCGTGATGAATAGCCTACCGCCATTTTTTTTGCTATATCATACTCTAGCACACACCAATCCTGTTCGGTGTAAACACCATACAGATAGTGGTTTGTTCCCACTTTTGTTACCGTCGCAGTGAACAAACACTGCGCCTGCAGCGTCCCCGCCGAAGCGAACCAAACAGCCAAAAGGCTGATAATTATTAAATGTTTTTTCATTGTTTGGTTGTTATTTAATTTATTTCGTTTTTTATTTAATCAATATGCATCGTTCCCAATGACCTGTTCGAGACGCTTGTCGCCGACTATTCGAGGGCGTGCCGGCGAGAAGACCGTCTCACGTCGGCGAGATAACCGTCTCGCGTCGGCGAGACAACGGTCTCGCGCCGGCAAGATAACCGTCTTGCGTTGGCGAGACGACCGTCTCGTTTTAAAGAAACAGGCGCGTCCTTTTGCAACGCGCCTGTTCGCGTTCGTACCCATATTCCTGTCTCATTATTGCCTCGAACCGCCGCTTTTCCGATTGGGACCTTTTTCCATTCACCCTACTGGCTGTTCCTTTTCGTCCAAGCGCCTGTTCTTTGCCCCGGTATTATTCTCCGGAAGAAAGAGAATCGACGGCTTTAAAGGTAGCTTTCGCTATCGCGTCTTTTATCTCCTTCCCGGGGGTAAACCGGATATTGAGATTGGTAATATTGTTTGCCGACACTTCTTCTTTGGTGTCGGAGCCGGT
>JAISSD010000014.1 GCA_031273295.1 Prevotella sp. | reverse complement strand
CGCGTTACGCACCCGTGCGCCGGTCGCCACCCAAACATTGCTGCCCTGTGCTGCCCCTCGACTTGCATGTGTTAAGCCTGTCGCTAGCGTTCATCCTGAGCCAGGATCAAACTCTTCGTTGTCTATATTGTTTTTCCCTTTTGCTCATGATTCACCCTCTCTTTATTGTAGTCTTCTTTCTTGACGGAGTATGTCACCTTCATAATGACAAACCCTCTTCTTCGGTACTTTTTTCCCTGTACTACTTTGTTGATATGTAACTCTTTCAAAGAACTCTTTCCTTTTGGCCTCTCCCCTCTTTTTCGGAGGAAATTCGCCGTGCATCTCTCGTGGATTGCGGGTGCAAAAGTAGGCGTTCTATCCTTTCCCTCCAAATCTTTTGCACTCTTTTTTTTATTTATTTTTTATCAGACCTCTGTTTCAGGAAGTTACAAGATGGAGATATTTTCTTCCGACCAATGATATTCTATCTCCAAAGCCATTTGCCTGGCATAATCTATCCCATACCGGTCTCGCAAAAAGGCGAACGACATATCCATTCCCGCGCTTACGCCGGAAGAGGTGTAGTATTTGCCGTCAACCGTCCACCTGGCTTCCTTTTGCCAATTGACTCCCCTACCCTGCTCGCAAACCCAATCGAACGCCCTTTTGTTGGATGTCGCTTTCCTGTTATCCAATAATCCCGTCTTCGCCAGCAATGCGCTTCCCGTACAAACGGCAAGCACATATCTGCTTGAATCAGCCACTTGCCGGATTTTGTCGATGAGCAGCGCATTGGAGACTCCGGCTCTTGTCCCCCACCCACCGGGGATAATAAAGATGTCCAGGCCGTCAGCCTCCCCTATCCGTTCCGTCAGGATCGAAACCCCGTGGCTATTCGTTACCAGGCCGCCGGCGATGGAATAGCATGTGATCGTATATATCCCTTTTAATCTCCCAAAGATTTCCACCGGCCCGAAAACATCCAACGTCTCAAAATCCTCGAACAATAAAACACCTATATTTTCCATACCCTACTATATGTATATGAATCCGCTTTTTACCCACCGTAAAGATATCCTTTTGTAATTAATTTAGAAAGCAGGGACTCGAAAATAACATTTTGACAATTTTCTGCCTGTTTTTTGCGATTTGACAACATGTCAATTTTACCCCTCTGAGAAACGGCTGTATCGTACCGCCAGGGGACGAGCTGCTCGAAAATATTGAGGCTACACGGAGTTGAGGAAGAAAAAGGAGAAAGATATTAACTATATCTTATGTTTTTTTTCTATATTTACGATTATTATGAAAATCAAATACAATGTCTGTTGAAAAATAGGGTTGAAGAGATATCATTTTGGGTTCGGGAGATTGCTTTATCAGACTCGCAGGCCGCTTTTAAGTCGCTGTTTTCCGCCTATTTCCAGCGGTTAATGCGATTTACGAGCCTTTACCTGCCGACCCCGGCCGAGGCCGAAGAGGTTGTTTCCGATACGTTCCTTACCATCTGGAATAACCGTAAGGAACTTCCCGGCATCGTCCATTTTGATTCCTATATCTATTCCATTGCCAGAAACAAAGCGATCAGTTATTACCGGTCACAACATATAGAAAAAGTCATGCTGAAAGAGAAAGAGATCGACCTTTTTTACCAAACGGAAACCACGCCGGAAGAAGAATTGATCACCAAAGAAGAGATCAGCCGTTTGGATGCCGCCATAAATGCGCTTCCGAACAAATGTAAAACCGTATTCAAGCTGGTACGGGAAGACAAGCTCAAGTATAAGGATGTCGCCGCTATCCTGGATATATCGGTCAAAACCGTTGAAACCCATTTAGCCACAGCCATAAAAAAGCTACGCGAAGCATTATCCACGGATACAGGCAAATAATATAGTTCAAGGAAAGATAGTAACTAACGCAAACTTGTAGCAGTTTTTATGAAATTATCCATATTCTTTTTTACTTTTGTATTCGGAATCTATTGAAAGTAAATGTCAAAAGTATGCGACGTAAACATTCAAATGCTTCACCGGTTGAAGCAAGGAGATGAAAATGCTTTTGAAGTCATTTTCAGGAAATACTATGCGAAAATATACCATTTTGTATTGAATACGCTTTACGACAAAACTTTGGCGGAAGATATTACCCAGAATGTTTTTCTTTCTGTTTGGGAACACCGTGAGGATATTATCCCGGAAAAGAATTTTTCCACTTACCTTTATACTATTGCTAAAAATCAAGTTTTCCGGGAAACAGAAAAAAGAATATTGTCTTCCCGCTACGAAGACTACATCCTCCAGACGCGCTTGAACGAAGAAGATTTTTCTACTGAGGAAACCATCGACGCCGATATGCTGGAAGAAACTATTCTTCAATTGATCGACCAGCTTCCCGAAGCAAGAAAAAGAATATTCCTCCTGCATTTTAAGGAACAGTTAAGCAACAGGGAAATCGCTGAAAAACTTTCCATTTCTGTGGAAAACGTCGAAATGCAAGTCCGACGTTCTTTAATTCATATCCGGAAACACCTCAACCCATCCTAAGTTAAATACTGTCAAATTATCAAGCCACTGTTAGGATTTGACACCTCTCACGTATATAATATATAAATGGAAAATAAATTATACATATTAACAAGGAAATTTCTCCGGAAACAAGCTGATGCCAGAGAAATTGCACTATTAAAAGAGCTGTTTGCCAAAGGGGAAGCAGAAGAACAACTTTCCGGCTTTTATGAAGAAGCATGGGAACAGGCTGATTTCAGTCCCGAAAAAGAAGCAGAAGAACAGATTTGGGCTAATTTGAAAAAACAAATCCATACAACAGAACAGGCGCTTGCGTCTGTAAAATTTCCCTTGTGGAAAAAAAGCCTCCGCATAACCGCTTCGATACTGATACCGCTGTTGTGTATCGGATTAGGATATTATTCTGCAAAAAACACATCCGTTCGGGATAATGATAAAATAGCCATTGAGGTAGAAACAGGGCAAAAGGCGAATGTTTGGTTGCCGGACGGCACATCCGTCCGGCTTAATTCCGCAGGCTTGTTAACTTTCGACAATACTTACAACCGGAAGGAACGGGTCGTTTACCTGCAAGGTGAAGCCTATTTTGAAGTTAAGAACGATAAGACATGCCCCTTTATCGTAAAAACAAACGATATCTCTGTCGAAGCGCTGGGTACAAGTTTTAACGTCAAGGCGTATCCGGACGATAATTACATTGCAGCGACGCTGATCGAAGGCAGTATCCGCGTCACTTCGCCTACTCAATCGGAATTGCTGGAACCAAACGAAAAGCTTACGATCACCAAAAACGATGGGCAGTATACCAAAAGCGTATTGCCGGACGCCAGGGAAAATGTTGCATGGATCAACAATCAGTTAACATTTGAGTGGGAACGCATGGAAGACATAGCCAAAACGCTGGAACGGATGTATAATGTCCGTATCCGGTTTGACGCAGATAAATTGAAAGACATCCGTTTTTCGGGTACGATTAAAAACAACAATCTGGAAAATGTGCTACAGATGATAGAGTATGTTTCCCCTGTTCGTTATTCAAAGGAAAAAGATGCAATAATCATTCGAGATAAATAACAATTATATTAACCTGAAAAACACATCTGCCATGAATACATCCTGAAATGACAACAGAAAAGAAAAACGGAACAATGTTGGGACCATCATTCCGTTAGCGCAAAAAAGAATCAGTTTCTCGTAAAACTTAAAACATTCTTGAAGAAATCATCTTCAACAGCTTGTTTTATACCTTGATTGCGCAGCAAAGATAACAAGAGATTCCCAAATAATCTCAATCATTAAATTTAATACACAAAAAAGTTATGACAAATTTTAGAAAAGTGTTTGGTTGCCTGTTATTTCTTTTTATAGCCGTTCAGGCCTCTGTTTTTGCACAGGTTACGGTTTCGGCAAATAATACGTCAATTAAACAGGTTATCCGCCAGATTGGAACAAGTAGCGGATATAGTTTTTTCTACAGTGACGATGCTCTCGATCTGGACAGGAAAATCACTGTAAACATAAAAAATGAAAGTATAGAGGCGGCATTAAGTAAAGTCTTTGCCGGAACAAACATCCGTTATGTCATTAAACCGGATAAACAGATTCTGTTGACGTCCGAGAAAAATGAAGACTCCGTTAACCAGGCTGCAAAAAAGTATTCGGGTACTGTTACGGACGCCAGTAACGGAGAACCTCTCATCGGCGTCAATATTGTCCTCAAAGGCGGACAAACCGGTACGGTTACGGATGTTGGCGGTGAATTTTCTATCGAAGCGCTTGCAGGTTCTACTTTTGTGATTTCTTATATCGGTTACTTTACACAGGAAATCAAGGTAAGCAATCAGACTAATCTACAAATCACACTCAAAGAGGATACTAAATCGCTGGACGAGGTAGTGGTCGTAGGATATGGAACGATGAATCGAAAAAACCTGGCCACGGCTATTTCTACCGTAAAAACGGAGAACATTGCCAAATCAGCTCTCAGCAACATGTCGCAAATGCTGTTGGGAAGGGCTGCCGGATTGCTGGCGAATATAACAAGCCCTCAGCCGGGTGGCGATGTAAGCCTGTCTATCCGTGGTTCCGGTACTCCTATTTTTATTGTGGATGGAGTGATGATGCCTACAGGTTCGCTTGAGCTGGGCAACGGTCAGACCGAGTTGATGCAATCGGTACATCGCTCAGGTTTGGCGGGGCTGAATCCCAACGATATAGAATCTATCGAGATTCTGAAAGACGCTTCGGCAGCTATTTACGGTATCGGCACGGCCAATGGCGTAGTACTCATCACCACCAAAAGCGGAACTGAAGGCAAACCTTCCATCACTTTCGATAGCAATTGGTCGCTGGTGACGAACTATCCTTACCTGAAGCCGCTCAACGCTTACGAATACATGAACATAGCCAACGTGTTCAACAAGGAGAATTACCTGCTCGTTAATAATATGTATCCCTACGGCGACAATCCTTACGACAACAAATGCACGCCGACGTTCTATCCCCACCAGATAGATGCGGCCGAAACGACCGATTGGTTGAGCTATGTGATGAAGAACGGCAGCATTAGCAACCAGAACATATCTATTTCAGGGGGTTCCAAACAACTGAGATACTACCTGTCCGGCAACTATTACAACCACGACGGCACCGTGGTTAATTCGGGTATGGAACGTTTCGCCCTTCGTACCAATGTTTCGTCGCAATTGTTCAATTTCCTGAAATTAACGGCGATTATCAATGTCAATCAGAACAATTACGTCAATTCTTCGGCAGAAGGTGGCGCTACTTGGTCGCGAAATCTGGTCGGTTCGCTACACAATGCGTTGGCTTATCCATCCAACTTACCTGTTAAGGGAGCCGATGGTAAACATACTATATTTACAAACTATTCCAATCCGGTGGACATGGCACGCATGAGCGACCACACCCGAACCGATGGATTCTACGTAAATTTCGCCGCTGACGTGGATATTATTAAGAATATACTCTCGGCAAGGTTCATGTATGGCGTCAATAAAGAGAATGGCAACCGGAACTACTACCTCCCTTCTGATCTCTACTTTTTCAGTATGTACAAATCGCGCGGACACATCGGTTATAGCGAGCGGAAGAACGAAACAATGGAGGCGACCGTATCTTTCAAGAAGCAGTTCGGAGAGTGGTTGCGCCTCGACGCTGTCGCTGGTATGGGTCGCTACATAAATCAGGGGACATGGATGAATCTGGACTACGAAAATGCCAACGACGTAATAGGCAACGATAAAGTCGATGCAGCGGTCGGGCCCTATTATCCATCTTCAGGTAAGAACATTGACGAGCGGCGTTCGCAGTTCATCCGTGCTTCAGCCGATCTGCTCGACAAATATGTGGTAACTGCTACGTTGCGGCGTGACGGAACCGATAAATTTTTCCCGGGCAAGAAGTATGCCCTCTTTCCCTCGGTGTCGCTGGCATGGAAACTATCCAATGAGAATTTCCTGAAAAATATCGGATGGATCGACTTGCTGAAGATCCGTGCCAGCTATGGCAAGACAGGACTGGACAACCTCGGCGTGTCGATGTACAGCAATTTCGCTCTCGGGTCGCAATATATCAAATTCTCGGAGAATACCGTAACCTATATTCCTTTCCAACTGAGTGGCCCCGACTATCCCAATGTGACATGGGAAAAGACCGTGATGAAAGATGTCGGACTCGACTTCTCCCTGTTCAAAGACAGGATATGGGGCAGCTTCGACTGGTATCGCAACGATGTGACCGACCTGCTGCGTAATGCCAACGCGCCACTGCTCAGCATGACGGGAACCATACCGGTGAACTACGGCCACTTCTACCGCACCGGATGGGACGGCAGCATCAATACGCTTAATGTGCAGATTCCGGGCGTATTCAAATGGACTTCCTTACTGACATTATCCCGTTTCGATGCTTATTGGGTTGAGCGCGAGCCTGGTTACGACTACCTGGAATATCAGTTGCGAGAGCATGAACCGCTGAATGCCTACTATTCCTATCACCAGGACGGTATCATCAACATTGACAGGAGCAACATGCCGGAGTCGCAACGCTCGTTACCCGCCGAGGCTCAACTGCCCGGTTACCCGATCGTCAAGGATAAGAACGGCGACGGAGAGATAACGACCGACGACGTCTATGTGGACAACACCGTGCCTGAAATATCTATAGGCTTCGGCAATACGTTTACATATAAGAATTTCGATCTGGACATTTTCCTCTACGGACAGTTCGGTTACCAGAAGACCAATTATGCGTTGTCGTGGGCGAACGCCTCCGGACAGCTCAATCAGACCGACCCGCGCAACACCATCGATTTGTCCTACAATATGTGGAACTCGCAGACCAATCCCAACGGAACGCTGCCGGGAATAGCCATTATCAAGACAGTCGCCCTGCCGGGTAATGCAGGTCTTAATATTACCAGACAAAACGCATCGTTCGTTCGTGTGCGCGATATAGTACTGGGTTATAATCTTTCGGGCAGCAAGCTGGGTGTTGCCGGTAACTACATCCGTAACATCAGGTTGTTCGTAAATGTGCAGAATCCTTTTACCTTTACCAAGTTCACAGGATTCGACCCCGAAATAGTTTCCGGCTATGGCGCATCAATGGCTGAATATCCCATGACGAGGACATTCTCTGCAGGCGCTAAAATCATTTTTTAAGTTGTTTCACTTTAAAATTCAGAAACATGAAAAAGATATATATATTATTTACAATATTGTTTGCAACTATTTGTTTATTATGTAGTTGCGAAGATGATTTTGATCCGAAAATTTTCGGAACGCTGAATCAAACTAATTATCCTGCAACCGAGGCGGATTATGAATCGTTTATGATGCTGTGTTACTCGCCCTTTACCACCATGAGCGTCTATTGGATCGGGGCGGGTTCGAACGCCAATCAATTATCGTGGTATATTCCGCCCGGAGGGATAATACGGCTGTTCGACTCGACCTCCGACAACACGGCGCCATGGGAATATGGATGGGGCGGCGGCTGGTATTACTACACAAAGGCCGATTTTAGCCAGTGCGTTTATGCTACGCGCGAATTGAACGACGCCAACCCCAACCATTTCGCCAAGACGGCTGAGGTGAGTTACATGACCTACGTAATCGGGGTGTTGGAGAAAGCGTCTACGAGTATCTTGCCCGAAGCAAAAAGGGATGCCCTGCTGGGCGAAGTCCATCTGCTAAGGGGAATGATGGCCTACTATCTGCTTCATCTCTACGGTCCGGTGGCTCTTATTATGAATCCCGACGACGTATCTGTCGAAGAGAAACTACAAGCCATAGAACGTCCCACGTTGCAACAGATGACCGAGTGGATCGCTGCCGATTTCGACTACGCATATCATAACATTCCGGAAAATCAGACGGAAAAAGGACGGTACAACAGGGATTATGCCAGGGTTTGTATCATGCGCCACTGCTTGAATGAAGGCGCCTATATGTCCGGATACTATCAAAAAGCCATTGACATGTACAACGAGTTGAAGGGCAAATATTCCCTGTTTAGGCAAGGCGACAATCCATACGCAGAACTGTTCAAGGTGGCAAACGAGTTCAACAACGAGATCATTATGGCTGTAAGTTGCGACCCGAATGCCGATGGCGGCAAGCAAGGCGGTAACAGTAACCCTTATGAATTTTACATGATACCTTCCAATGCCGCCAGTCTGGACGATCAGGGGCAGCACACGCCTTTCTATCCGATGGGAGCAGGCTGGGGACAGACGTTCAACGTTTCGCCCAAATACTATGACACCTTCGATGCGAACGACAAGCGGCGCGAAACGATCATTACCCGCTACTATAATTCAGGAGGAGTGTGGGTAGATCGCAACACGACCAATTGGGACGGCTTTATCATCAACAAGTATCCGGTGGAGAGCGCTACCTATATGCAAGGTACGGATATTCCGCTGGCGAGATACGCGGATGTATTGTTGATGTATGCCGAAGCAGAAGTGAGGAACACGAATACGCCGTCAGCGGCAGCTATTGCGGCAGTTAATGAAGTACGCCATCGCGCCGGACTGGGCGATTTGCCGGCTACCGCTATTTCCGGTAAAGACGTCTTCCTGGATGCCATACTGACCGAACGGGGCCATGAATTGTATTCTGAAGGTATGCGTAAAATTGACCTGGTCCGTTTCAACCGTTATGCGCAGGAAGTTCTTAAAATTAAAGGCGTTAAACCGACGCATCAATACGCGCCGTTGCCGAATTACGCGGTGGAAGCCGCCGAATCTTACGGCAAAGTATTGACGCAAACATACGAACGCGACGGATGGCAAGCCGACCTTGCCGCGGCACATTAATCATATACAATATCACATAAAGCAATATCACAATGAAAAAATATCATTTATTCATCTTGACGGTACTGTCTATTCTCTTTTTCTCATGCGAGGACAAGGTTACCAAGATTGATGTGTGGCCGGAATGGCCTTCGCTCCCCATGATAGAATCTGCGCAACTGTGCGGATTGAATGGTGAAACGACAGTAGCTGCAGGCGACAGGGTGAAGTTTACCGCTCGTGTCAGCGACAGTTATAACGATTTGGCTTCGTATCAATTGGAATTCAAATCCGGAGGAGTGATTATCGCAAGTAAAACCGGTACGCTCAGCGGCGCCGGCGCCGATATCGAATTTGAAACCACCTTGCCTTTCGGCGCCTATTACGAGGATGCCGGATATCCGGAAGTGAACCTCAAGGTTATCAATGTACTGAATATTCAGGCTGAACGAACGCTTAATAATGAAAACAATGTGAGAGTAACTCGCCCTGAAACGCCTGTACAGCTCTATATTGTGGATAACGAAGGCGGAGTTTATACGCTTAACAGAATAGGTAATACGTATGAATTTCTGACTTCCGGAAGCCTTGCGGAAATAGGGACAAGTTTTAAAATAGCATCCAAACTCATTGGCAATAGTCAGATTGATTATTCCGAACTGGTATGGGGTGTAGTGGACGGCAACATCGTCGTCGTACACGATGCCTCCGACGCTTCAATTCCCACACCTAAAACCGACAGTTATGGCCTGAAAAATCTCTCTTTTGACATGTATTCCTTTATTTTGTCCAAAACGGTGGATTTTCTGATCGAAATCAATAAATCCGATATGGCCCCTGCGACAAAAGGCGGTATTGCATATCTGTCAAAAGAGAATATTCCGATGGTACAAGACTGCGAAGTGAGGTTTACCGGATTCGGCCAGGATTTAACGACCATGTTGCGTCCCGACCTTTTTGTGAGCATTTCCGGGGATGTGGCGAAATTTGCCGGCAATACCAGAAACTGGCGGGCATTTTATAATACGGAAAACGGATTCATGTATGTACAAACATACAATAACGAAGAAAATTTATTGTGGCTCACCGGACAAGGCGCCGGATTTCCCTTGCCGCCTTACGTATCAACGTTTGACTGGTTCGGTACCGAACCGCATGGCTATTTTTCGTTTATCAGAACAGGGGAAGATACGTTTGAAATGCTTATCTATCTAGCTTCCGATTTCTATATTCAGGCATACCGCAAAGTAGCATGGGGCGAGGTATTAAATCCCTGGGCATCGGTTACTCCTTCATTACTGACGGTGAATTCCAACAATGACGGCGTACCCGGTCCGGACTTTAAACCAGGCGTATATACGATACGGATAGATGCGGCCAAACGAGAGGGTGCATTAATACCATATAATTAATCTATTTTACAATCCTGAGGCTGTCCTACTCTTTGGGGCAGCCTCCCATTCATCTTAAAACAATGAATACTAAAGAATTTATTCTCCTTGTGTGGGCGCTTATGATAGGGTTGGCATCTTGTGGAGATGAAGATGGGAAAAAGGCCTATTTTATGATAGAAGACAATCCCACAATGTTATATATCGGACAGGAAGCCTATTCCAGGATTTATTCGATAAGTGCGAATACGGAGTGGAAATTCGTAAACCGGAACGGACAGACATGGGTAAGGATTACACCTTCGAAAGGGACAGGTAATGGTCGTATAACCATTACGGCAGATGCCAATCAGGGAATCGGGCGTTCCGCGCTGTTCGATATCGTAGCAAATGGCGTGAATGACCAACAAATTACCATCGTTCAGGGTGATGTCTATAATCCGGATGAAGAGAACGAATTTCCTATTGTAGCATGGACAGGTATTAACGCTGATGAGTCATTGGCGAAGTTTCCGGAAATGAAAGAAGCAGGAATAACTATTTATCTTGGCTGGTACGACAACTTGAACATTCTACTGCAAGCTTTGGACGATGCGCAAACCGCCGGAATTAAACTGATTACATCCAGCCCGGAATTAAAAAGCGACACCGAAGCGACCGTAAAAGCCATCATGAACAAACCGGCTCTTTACGGGTATTACCTCGACGACGAACCGGAACTCGACGAAATCCCGAATCTAGCCCTTTGGACGACAACCATACAAGCGGTGGACAGTAAACATCCCTGTTACATCAATTTGTATCCGAACTGGGCATGGGGAGGAGCGGACAGGTATGCTGCCAACGTGAATACTTTTCTTGAACAAGCGCCTGTACCGTTCTTATCTTTCGATCATTATCCGATTGTAGAAATGAATGGCGCTCCAAGTGTTTTACGTCCCGAGTGGTACCGGAATCTGGAAGATATTTCGGCTGCAACGAAGGCAAAGGGTATTCCGTTTTGGGCATTTGTCCTGGCTCTATCTCATGATCTGGACGCCTCGCATTTTTATCCGATACCTACATTGGCTGAACTCCGTTTGCAGGTATTCAGTAATTTGGCTTATGGCGCACAAGGTATCCAATATTTCACTTATTGGGGAATCTATCATGATACGCCGACAGTCGTATACGACCGTGTAAAAACGGTAAATCAGGAAATACGAAACTTGTCGTCGGTATTTTTGCACGCAAATATGATTTCCGTATGGCATACCGGCATTCAACTCCCGGACGGTACTCATCCGATCGACAAGTTACCGGCTCCGATAAAGTCTTTGACTACGAGTAATAATGGAGCAGTCGTTTCGTTCCTGGAAAAAGAGGATAACCAATATTTGGCCGTAATTAATCGTGATTACAGAAATGCGATGACTTTAACGGTATCGCTCGAATCATCCGTAAAACAAGTACAGAAATCAGGATCGCTTATCGGGGCAACTAGTGGAACGATACAAATTGAAGCTGGAGATATGATCATTTATACATGGAAAAAATAATGCAATGAAGAAGAATTTATTTTATATTGTCATATCGTTTTGCCTGGCTATGTTTCAGGCAATGGCACAAAATCTACCTGAACAGGGTAAAATACCTGTTGTGGCATGGCATGGCATTCCGATGGAAAAATCGGCGGACATTTTTCCTATGATGAAAAATGCCGGTATTGATATTTATCTGGCTAAGTATAAAGATGTTGCTACTACGCTAAAAATATTGGACATCGCACAAGCTGCCGGAGTAAAACTCATTACCTCCTGTCCCGAACTGAAATCGGACGTTGAAACGACCGTAAAACGACTGATGCATCATCCGGCGCTATATGGTTATTATCTGAAAGACGAACCGGAAACATGGGATTTACCGGAATTAGGCGTATGGGTGAGGCTAATACAGGCAATAGACAAGACGAATCCCTGCTATATTAATCTGTATCCCAATTGGGCATGGGGAAAAGAGCGGTATGCCGCAAACTTACAATCATTTATTGAACAAGTTCCCGTACCGTTCGTCTCTTTCGACAACTACCCCATTGTAGAAATAAATGACGCTCCCAGTATCCTTCGTCCCGATTGGTACCGGAATCTGGAAGAGATATCCGATGCCGCCAAAAAGGCAAAACTGCCTTTTTGGGCTTTTGCGCTGGCATGGTCGCACGATTTGGATTCAATACATCATTATGCCGTTCCGACCCTTGCCGAACTCCGGCTGCAAGTGTTCAGCGATTTAGCCTACGGCGCTCAGGCCATACAATATTTTACGTTCTACGGCGCTATGGATGAGAATGGGAAAACGCCGGTTTACGACTTGCTTCAAACGGTTAACAGGGAAGTCCAAAATCTATCCGGCGTATTCCTGGGTGCAACAGCGGTTTCCGTATGGCATACCGGTTCGCACATTCCGGACGGGACTCGTCAGGTTGGCAAACTTCCTGAAGCTATAAAATCATTGACAACAAGTGGAAGAGCGGTAGTATCGCTATTGGAAAAAGAAAATAATCAATACCTTGTCATCGTTAACTGCGATTATCGAAACGCAATGGCTTTATCCATAGATGTGGACGCTTCCGTACAGCGGGTATTGAAAGACGGTACGGTAGCGCCGGTCAACAAATCGACCGAACAGATTGAGGGGGGCGATATGATTATTTATACATGGAAGAATGAACGATCGACTGTCCGTGAAGTCTGGACAAAAGAACAAGCCAACGAATGGTACAAACAATGGGGCTGGTTTCGCGGCTGCAATTTTATCCCAAGTACGGCCGTCAACCAATTAGAAATGTGGCAAGCAGAAACATTTGACCCTGCAACCATTGATAAAGAGCTGGGCTGGGCGGAAGATATCGGCATGAACTGCATGCGTGTCTACCTGCACCATGTTGCGTGGGAAACCGACAAAGCCGGATTCAAGAAACGGATGAATGCCTATCTCGATATTGCCGGAAAACACCATATTTCCACCATCTTTGTCATCTTCGATGATTGCTGGAATCCGATTTATAAAGCAGGCAAGCAACCCGAACCTCAACCGGGAGTTCATAATTCCGGTTGGCTGCGCGACCCTGGCGATTTGTACTATAAAGGAGATACGGCAAAAATATTGCCTGTGCTGGAAGCGTATGTAAAAGATATCCTAACCGCTTTTAAGGACGATAAACGGATTATACTGTGGGATTTATACAACGAGCCGGGCGGATCGAATCCATACGGCATGATTGGTGAAAACAGTTTGCCGCTATTGCAAAAAGCCTTCACGTGGAGCAGAGCGGTTAATCCTTCGCAACCGCTGTCGGCAGGCGTATGGACGAGTCAATTTCCTAATCTCAACAACTATCAGCTGGAAAACTCGGATGTAATTACTTATCATACATACGAACCGTTCGACAGTCACCGCCAAGCTATTGATACATTAGAAATGTATGGCCGGCCAATGATTTGTACGGAATATATGGCCCGTACCCGCAACAGTACATTTGAGGCTATTATGCCTTTGCTTAAAGCGGAAAACATCGGCGCCATCAACTGGGGATTAGTATCAGGCAAAACAAATACTATTTTTGCATGGGATACCCCGATGCCCGACATAGCCGAACCTCCCGTGTGGTTTCACGATATATTCCGCAAGGACGGTACTCCTTATTCACAAGAAGAAATAGATGTCATTAAATCATTAACGCTTGGAAAATAAATAATGAGATTTGTTATTTGATGTAATAAACATCTCCTTTCCTTGTCCATGTGATGGGTAGGCTTTGTGAGACTACTTTCAGGATTTGTTCCAATGGTTGTTTTTCGTCGAATGTGCCGGATACCATGATTGAGGGGTCGGTTAGGTCTTTGTTTATGATGCGGATATCTATGCCGTACTCCTTTCCTATGTTTGCAATCAGTTGGGTGAAAGGGATCTTCCGGTATTTCAGCAGTCCGTCTTTCCAGGCAATTTCCTTTTCTACATCTACGACCTCGATGTCTACGTCTTTGTTGGCGTAGGTAAACGTCAACTGCTGGTTGGGTACCATGGTGATTTTCCGCTCCCCGGATTCGAAGCGGATAGAGCCCTCTACCAGTGTGGCGATTATTCTCTCCGGGTCGGCGTCAATCCTGACGTTGAATACGGTGCCCAGTACCTTGATGGCGACATCCTCTTTCGTTCCATGATTAAAAGCCACCTCAAACGGTGTCGACGGGTTGTTGACGACTTCAAAGAAGGCTTCGCCATCCAGTTTGACATGCCGGTTGTTTTTCCCGTACATATCTGTGTATGTCAGGCGGCTATGCTTGTTTAGCGTGATTTTCGTTCCGTCGTTGAGTGTGAAAGAGGATTTGTTGTCGTTGGTCAGGTAGGTATACTGTTCCCGGGTTTTTGCCGTATCTTCAAGGCTTCGGGAATAGAAGAATGACAGCGCGGAGACAACGATGGCCACCGCAACCGCCGCCGCCGGCATAAACACCTGCCAGAACCGTTTTTCTGCCTTTTCTTTTTTCGTGAAGCGGATATTTTGCTGGATTTTCTTTAACAGCAGATCGGGATTAGAAGCGCTGCTGCTTGTCACTTCCGCATCCCAATAGTCTTTTATCTGCTCAAACTCCTTTTTGTTGTTCTCGCTCCTATTCAGCCAATCCCCCAAACAGAGGATATCTTCCAGGGAGGCTTCCCCGCTCAGCACCTTGGCTATGATATGGTTTATCTGATTTTCCATGATCTTTGCATCTTCTTCTTATTATATATGTCGCAAGTTATGCAAAAAACCCTTAGAATACAACAAACCGATAATTTCCTGATTTCAGCGATACGCGAAGATGTGCGTTCTCCTCTGCGAGGTTGTCGACGCCGGGTGATCCGCTCACAAAGGCGCCCTTTTCCCATACTGTTTTACCGCTTTCGGTGACCGTGGCCTGGTGGGCGTTGGCGACCGGCAGCATGACCGTCGCCGTCGTATTGGCCGGTACGGATACCTCATACCGGTATTGTCCGCCGGGCTGTCTCTCCCAACCCGAACGTACCGTTCCCGACATCGTGTGCAACGTGGCTTTCGCCATGTGAAGACTGTCGGGCATAGCGGGCTGCAGGTGGATATGTTTGTAGCCTTTGGCCGTTCCCGCATCGCTTGCCGGCGACCGGATGCCCGCCAGGTAGTCGTAGAAATATTCCGTAACGGCTCCGAACATCTGGTGGTTATGCGACTGTTTACCATCCCACTCTTCCAGCAGGGTCGTGCAATGGTTGCGTATCCAGTAACCATAACCCGGATAGGTTTCCTGAGCGGCCACCGCATACGCCAAATCATGGTATCCGGCATCGGACAGTACGGGGAACAGGTATTTCGTGCCGAAGATGCCCGTATTCAGGTGGTTATCGCGGCTGCGAATATCGTCGGTGATGGTTTTCAGGACGCTTTCCCTGTGCGTTTCGGGAACAAGGCCGCCCACAAGGGGAAGCAGCTGATAGGTCTGGTAGGCCGAATCCAAGCCGTAAAGCGACGTTTCGGGGCGGAAGAACTTCTGGTTGAACGCCTCTTTGATGGTATCGCTCAGGGCGGCATATTGCCGTGCATCTTCCGCACGTCCGAGCTGCGCTGCGATTTGCGACATAAGCCAGGTATCGTAATAGTAGTAAAAGGTATTGACCACCGCATGGTTAGGGCAATCGCTCATACCCGGAGAACACCATTCGCCGAGCGAATACCAGTAGCCGTCGAAGTAATCAATGATGTAGGGGTCTTCGGGATGCGCATCCGTGCGTGCCACGTTTCTCAGGTAGTCGATGTATTTTTGCATGGTGGGGTAATGCTCACCGAGTATCCGTTCATCATTGTAATAGTGATTCATCCACCAGGGGATCAACACGTATGCGCTGCCCCAGGCGATGCCGCCTCCCCCGCCTCCGACGATGGGCGGCGCTGTGTTGGGTATCCGTCCGTTGGGTTCTTGCGAGTCGCGCATGTCATCGAGCCACTTATAGTAAAACGGAGCCATCTGGAAATCGTGCATGGAGGTTTCGGCGATCACCTGTCCGTCGCCGGTGTAAGCGCCCTTTTCGCGGTGCGGGCAATCGGTCGGATAGCCTACGGTATTGCCCATCTGTGACCATACGCCGGCCTTATGAATCTTGTTGAACAGCTCGCTGGAGGATGTCCATTCGCCGTTGCGTTCCAATGCGGAACGCACGACGCGTCCCTCCGCTTTCAGCTCTGCAAGGGCTTTCCCATCGCTGACGACCACTTCGATATACCGGAAGCCGGTGTAGAAGAAGTGCGGCTCATACACCTCCGCCTCGTCGCTTTTCAAGGTGTAGTCCGTCCATACCTGCGCATGATAGTCGTGCTTATCGCTCAAACGGTCGCCCTCTTCCAGCGGCTTGGGAAATGGGGTATTGTTGAGCGTTTCCGCTCCCCGCACCCTTACGGTCTGACCGGGAGCGCCTTTCAGCCTGATACGCCACCAGCCGGCGATATTTTGTCCGAGGTCGAAAATGTAGACGCCTTCTGCGGTGGCTGTTTCGGCAATGGGCGACAGGGTTTCCGTCACCTGAATCGGCGTAGCCTGCCATTTCGGTTTGCCGCCCGGGCCTGGTACGACGACGGCGTTTTGCCACCCTGCATCATCGCAACCGTTCTCGGCCCAACCGCCGATCTCCTTGCGTGCGTCGTAGTCTTCGCCGGCATAGATATGATTAAATGTGACCGGCCCGGAGGTGTATTTCCAGCCGTCGCCGGTGGTGATGATGGCTTTGCTGCCGTCTTGGTAGGCCACGTTCAGTTGGACGGAGAAACAGGGATTGCCCAGCGGTATGCCGAACCAACCGTACCTCCCTTCAGCCGCCCGCATGTTGTACGCCCCGTTTCCCAGCATGACGCCAAAGGCATTGCCGCCGGCCTGCAACAGCGTGGTCACGTCGTAAACGGAATACAGCACGGTGCGCCGGTAATCGCTCACCGCCGGATGCAACACATCGCCGCCCACTTTCCGTCCGTTCAGGTATAGTTCGTACAAGCCTGCCGCCGTCGCATAGACGCGGGCTTCTTTCACTTTCTTGTCGATGGTAAAGGTTTTCCTGAACAGGGGGCTTTCGTAAAGAATGGTGTCGGACGTACTTAACCACTGCGCTTTCCAATCGTCCTGCCGAAGCAGCCCGGTATGGAAAACCGCCGGCTTGCTCCATACCTCCTGTCCGTCGACCAGGGAGGCCGTCCGCCAGAAATAGGCCTGATTGGCGGCAAGGGGCTGCCCTTCATACGCCACCAGGATGGTATTGTCCGACTCCGTCCACCCCGAATCCCAGCAATCGCCCTGCTTGTTATACACATTCCCTTGATTATCACTTACAATAATCCGGTAAGCCTGTTGCCGGATCCCCCGCTCCGTAGCGGTAATAACCCATGAAAAACGAGGCTTCTCCACATCTATCCCAACCGGATTAACCAAGTATTCACAGCGCATCTCGTCGATAGCCAACCGATACGAACAGCCACCCAACAGACAGGCAACCATGACAAAAACACTAATATTTAGTTTCATTTGGTATTATTTATGATCACTTCGCCACAAAGGTATTTTTTGTTTTCTGATTTACATATAAATAGTTGGAAA
>JAISSD010000007.1 GCA_031273295.1 Prevotella sp. | reverse complement strand
GATGCGATCGTTGTATCCGGTTTGGACAACATAAACAACGGCCTTGTTAAAAGCGCGTTCTATCTTTGGCCCGGAGAACTGGCCGCCAAAACAGACACGGAGGTTCCCGGTTCAACATTTATCCAGGTTGAGGGCGTTTATGTTGGCAACAACACGCCGAGACTGTTCACCGTCCAGCTGGATACCCCGAAACCCGTTCAGGCCAACCGCCGTTACACGTTGACAGTATCGCGCATCAGCCAGACGACCCTGACCTTCGCTTTGAAAGTATCCGATTGGGAGGAGGGAGATGGAGTGCAGGCCACTCCGCCTGCCGGCGCTTTTGAATACTCCGGCTTCGCATTGAACGGCAACCCTCTGTCTACCGACAACATCGACTTGTCGAACAATACCGGTATCAGCGAGTTGACATTTTACACTGAGGGCGAAAGCAAGGCGACCGAGGTTTTGACCGCTACCCTTGACTTGACTTTGGGCCAGTCTTATAAAGACAGCGTATCCATCGAGACCGTAGGCAGCCCTGCCGTCACCTATTCTTTGGGCAAGGTCAGACAGGATTACAAAGTCACCTTGAAGAAGACGACTTACCCGGTTGCCGGAACCCTCACGATAAAGGACGAAAAAACCAATATATCGAAGGTCTTCAATATCACTTCCGTTCCCGTTTACAACAACACGGTTTACAAGCCTGTTCTTGTCGGTAGCAAGTATTGGGCGCCTGTCAACGTTGGCGCTACCTCAACCACTTACAGTGCAACTGAAGCCGGTTGCGGTCATTATTTCCAGTGGGGTCGTAGTTACGCAAAGTTTATTTACGGTAGCGAAAACGATTTGGTGGAAGGCCCTGTCTCCGCCGGGGATGCTTACGGTATTTACGCAACCATGTTTATCATAAGTGCCGGTGACTGGTTAAATTCGGGAGATAAAGATGACTATCTGTGGTCGGGTGACAATGCACAGGGTCCATGTCCCAATGGTTGGAGGGTTCCTACATCCGGAGAGTTGAACGTTTTGAGCGGAAAACATATTCCCGCTAACTTCGTCGAGGGCCGCCTACTTATTCCACACGACGAGGGCCAATCCGGCGACGACCTTTATCTACCGGGCACCGGTTTCCGCAATAGTGACGGTACATGGGTCGAATTGGGTGGGAACGGTCGCTATTGGTCGTCATCCGTCTCCGACGATGTCGCAATAAGATTCAGCTTTTATAGAGAATCGAAGTCTGTGTTTACGACCAACCGTGCGAGCGCTTTAACTGTTCGTTGTATTCAGAAATAAGGGAGTAAGCTGTTTCAAAAGTAATTTTAACGCCAATTTATTCGAATACCTGTTCGGAATTAAATTCAAATGTTCAATTCTCAGGAACGAATGAGTGACTTTTGAGACAACCTCGGTAAAAACGGGAAAAGAATTGAAGGTTGAAAATTATTTGCTTCGCTTGCGCTTCGGCGAACACTGTTTGCCACTTCGCGCCACCGGCATATTTTCACACCGGCTAACCGGCATTTCATTTTCAACTTTCAATTCCCCGTAACCTGTATATTGTGCAGGGCATGGGTATAATAAAAACGGGCGAACATTGTTTTTTAACCTCGTTTCAATCTCGTTTTCTTAACAAAATAATCTCGGTAGCCGATGAGTTACCCCAAACGCCAAACCTCTTATGTAACATCCCCCTCAAGCTGCTCATTGAAATACCGCACTCCCCGTGTTACTATTATGCGTGCTGCATGAAAATGATAGGGGACTCGTTACCTCATTATTTTTCAACTCTTTTCTTGTCTTTTCCGCTTTAAATTATACTGAAAAGAAAGGGACGACGCCGATTCATTCGGGAACTTCGGTATCATCCTGAATTTTGATATTCCCGGAAAAATCAAAAATTTAAAATCAAATGATATATGGTTTTTGTCGCATTATCAACTTTGTGATTAGAGTAATACGAATATTCAAAATCAGGTGTTATTTGTTTTTAGTCAATTCTTTTTCTGTATTTATCTCTGTAGAAGAACTCTTCAAAAGTTGATTGATACAAATAACGTTTGCAGGAATATGTTTCCCGGCTTTTCCGGCAAACCTTTATCTTTGCCCGATTCAAATAATTGAATTCGCGCAATGCAGGGATATCCCGCAGGAAACGAACGGGCTTTATTAAATCTTATATCGCCAACCTGTGATACATTACTAAAAAAGGCTTATCTTTGTTATCTGATCACAAAATATCTATGGATAAATTATTAGACCATCTCAGCAAACAGCAACGCGAAGCTGTTGAATATATAAACGGGCCATCCCTCATTATCGCGGGAGCCGGTTCGGGTAAAACGCGCGTGCTGACATATAAGATAGCCTATTTGCTGCAACAGGGCTATATACCTCAGAGTATACTGGCGCTTACATTCACAAACAAGGCGGCCCGCGAAATGAAAGAACGTATAGCCCAGCTTATTGGTTGGCAACATGCACGTTATTTGTGGATGGGAACTTTCCATTCGGTATTTTCCCGCATATTGCGGACAGAAGCTGAAAAAATCGGTTTCACGGCGAACTTTACCGTTTTCGATTCCGCCGATTCCCGTAATATGATAAAAACCATAATCAAGCAGTTTCAGCTGGATGATAAAGTCTATAAACCCGCCAGGGTACAGGCTATAATATCCAATGCCAAGAATGCGCTGGTCTCCCCGCAAATGTACGCGCAGAACAAAGAGCTGATAGAATGCGACCAACGGGCGAAAATGCCTGTCGTAAAAGACATTTACCGTGAATATAATAATCGCCTGAAGGCGTCCAATACGATGGACTTTGACGATCTGTTGTTCCATATCAATTGCCTGTTTCGCGACTTTCCCGATGTGTTGAAAAACTATCAGGAGCGTTATCAGTTTATACTGGTGGATGAGTATCAGGATACGAACTTTGCCCAATACCTGGTTGTAAAACAGCTTGCCGATGCGCACCACCGTGTATGCGTGGTTGGAGACGACGCACAGAGCATTTACTCTTTTCGCGGGGCGAATATCGACAATATTCTCAAATTCAAGGAAATATATTCCGAAGCCAAACTGTTCAAACTGGAACAGAACTACCGTTCTACCCGGAATATTGTGAATGCCGCCAATAGTTTGATACAGCAGAATCGCGAGCAGATAAAAAAAACAATATACTCCGAAAATGAGGAAGGCGACAGGATCGAGGTCTCTGGCGCTTATTCCGACTTTGAGGAAGGCATTATCGTGTCGAATAAAATATGGAATATCCGTCGCGAGAAGAAGGCGGCGTATAGTGATTTTGTAGTTCTTTACCGTACCAATGCCCAATCTCGTATATTCGAAGAGGCATTGCGCAGGAAGAATATTCCGTACCGTATCTACGGTGGGTTGTCATTTTACCAGCGCAAAGAAATCAAGGATGTGATCGCATATTTGCGTATGGTAGTGAATCCGTATGATGAAGAGGCTTTTCGTCGCATCATCAATTTTCCCGCACGGGGAATAGGAAATACCACCCTGAATAAAATAGCCGATTCGGCGCGTTTGCATGACGTGAGTTTGTGGACGATAATCGGCGACCCCTTGGGCTATAACCTGAATGTAAATGCAGGTACGGCCAAAAAACTGAGTGAGTTTCGCGAACTGATTGACGGCTTCATCTCCCGGCTGAGAGAATTGCCGGCTTATGAACTCGTGTCTGAAATTGTGAAACAGAGCGGCATTGTCAGCGAAGCATATCAAGACCAGACGCCTGAGGGAATGAGCCGTCAGGAAAATTTGCAGGAGTTGTTGGGCGGGATCCATGAGTTTTGTGAAAGCCGCAAGGAAGAGGGTTCGGGGGGGATAGGGTTAATGGATTTTCTGTCCGAGGTTTCGTTGCTGAGCGATCAGGATACGGATAAGGAAGCCGACAAGGAAAAAGTGACCATGATGACCGTGCATGCCTCCAAAGGCCTGGAATTCAAGAATGTGTTTATTGTGGGCATGGAAGAAGACCTCTTCCCGTCGGCATTGGCAAAGAACGAATCCCGGGGGCTGGAAGAGGAGCGCCGTTTGTTTTATGTCGCCATTACCCGCGCCAGGGAATATTGTATGATCACGTATGCCAATAGCCGTTTTCGTAACGGGCAGATAAATTCTTCCAATCCGAGCCGTTTTCTTCGCGATATCGATGCTTGCTATCTGAATACAAGCGGCGGAGCATTAGGCGGCAGATTCGGAGTACTCAACCGTCCCGAAACATATACGAAGGATTTGTACGATTATACCAATACGCCGCCACATACATCTTATCCGGAGCGTCCGGCGACGCAACCGAATCCGCCAACACCCGCAACGGAACCCGTCCCGGCATCGGTTCCTCGCCGTTCCAACCGTGTAAGTACCCGCAATGCTACACCGAAACCTTCGGCAGTAGCCAATTCTGGAGAGGTGCAGCCGGGTGCGATAATAAAGCATGAACGCTTCGGCGTCGGAAAAGTACTTGCTGTGGGAGGTGACCCGGATAGCCGTAAAGCCACCGTGGAATTTGAAAACTTGGGGGTAAAGCAGTTATTGTTGAAGTTCGCGCGGTTCGAGGTGACAGGGTAAAGCAACGGAGTATGGCTATCTTTGTATCCGGTCATCAAATAAGTTTTGGGTGATAAACGGAATATTTATCCTGATAGAACGTTCTAAAAGCAGATATGAAAAAAATAATTGTTGCAATCGACGGTTTTTCCTCAAACGGTAAAAGCACAATGGCGAAAAGCCTGGCGAAACAAATCGGGTACGTCTACATTGATAGCGGAGCAATGTACAGAGCGGTTACGCTATACTGCATCAAATGTGATCTCTTTGAAAACGGCAGGTTGGACGAACAGGAATTGCACAACAGGATCAAGGATATTGGAATAGAGTTTCGCCTGAATGACGATACGGGAATGCCCGATACATATCTTAACGGTGAAAACGTGGAATCTGCTATTCGCGGCATGGATGTTTCATCTAAAGTCAGCCTGGTCAGCGCTATTCCTTTTGTCCGTTACGCGATGGTCGCCTCTCAACAGGAAATGGGCAAAACCAAAGGTATAGTAATGGATGGAAGAGACATAGGCACAGTTGTGTTTCCCGGCGCGGAGATGAAAATATTTGTGACGGCAGATCCGGAAATCAGGGCGCGGAGGCGTTTCGATGAATTACGTTCGAAGGGCGATATGGAAACAACTTTTGAGGAAGTACTGGAAAATCTAAAATCCCGGGATCATCTGGATCAGACGCGTACTGAAAGCCCGCTGGTGAAAGCTGAAGACGCCATTCTTCTGGATAATTCGTATATGACCGTCGACGAACAGATGCAATGGCTGCTGGAGAAGTTTGAACAGATAACAACAAACTGAATGAATAATATAGAGATAGACTCAATGTCAGGTTTCTGTTTCGGCGTAGTGAACGCCATAAAAAAAGCGGAAGAGGAACTGGCAAAAGGAGGCACATTGTATTGTCTTGGCGATATTGTCCACAATAATCTGGAAGTGGACAGGCTGGAAAAGCTGGGCCTTAAAACAATTAATCACGAAGAATTTGCTCAACTGAAAGACGCCCGGGTTTTACTGAGAGCGCATGGCGAACCGCCGTCCACTTACCGGATAGCAAAAGACAACAACATTGAAATTATAGATGCTTCGTGCCCTGTAGTGCTCCGCCTGCAAAAGAAAATACATGACAAATACGACAACGAAAAGGATAACAATACCCAGATCGTTATCTATGGCAAGAATGGCCATGCCGAAGTAAACGGGCTGCTTGGGCAGACCGACTCGACAGCCATCGTCATTGAAAAAAAGGACGATTTGGTGAAACTCGGTTTTTCGAAAAATATATGTTTGTTCTCGCAGACAACCAAGCCGCTTGACGGATTTCAGGAAATAATCGATATTATACAAAGCCGCATGACAGGCGGCGCAAAGTTTGAATTTTTTGACACTATATGCCGTCAGGTATCGAACCGTATTCCAAATATCAAGGAATTTGCGTCTAAAAACGATATCATCTTTTTTGTAGCCGGAGAAAAAAGTTCGAACGGAAAGGTATTGTTTGCCGAGTGCAGGAAATACAATCCCGAATCTTATTTTATAACAACCCCTTCCGATATAGATCCCGAAGTGGTCGGCAAGACCGCGTCCATTGGTATTTGCGGCGCTACATCTACTCCCAAGTGGCAAATGGAAGAGGTTGAGGCCAGGATAAACGAGATAAGATCGGTGTCGGTTTGACCGAATTACCTGAATAAATTATTTGAATCCGTTATTTTATTCTTACTTTTGCACCGGATTTCAAAAAGCGCAAAAGAGAATAAAATATTGATAAAATTATGTCTACAATCAAGTGTATCGGTATTTTGACGTCCGGAGGCGATGCTCCCGGTATGAATGCCGCGATTCGTGCTGTCACTCGTGCCGCGATTTACAACGGCCTGGAAGTAAAAGGTATTATGCGTGGTTATAAAGGGTTGATATTCGATGAAATAGAGCCTTTCAAGACCAATAGTGTGAGTAACATAATACAGCAAGGCGGCACAATATTGAAAACTGCCCGCAGCAAGGAATTTCAGACGCCGGAAGGGCGTCAGATAGCTTACGAGGCTCTGCAGAGAGAAAGTATTGACGCGCTGGTAGTTATCGGTGGCGACGGCTCCCTTACAGGGGCGCGTATTTTTGCTCAGGAGTTCAACTATCCCATAGTAGGTTTGCCCGGAACGATCGACAATGACTTGCAGGGTACAGACCTGACTATCGGTTATGATACCGCACTGAATACGGTTATGCAGGCCGTAGATAAAATACGCGACACGGCAAGTTCGCACGAACGCCTGTTCTTTATCGAAGTTATGGGACGCGAATGCGGGTTCCTTGCGTTGAATGGAGCTATAGCATCGGGAGCGGAAGCCGCTATCATCCCGGAAATGATGCTGCAGCAAGACCAGTTGGGAAACCTCATTTCCAACGGATTCCGTAAAAGCAAGAACAGCAGCCTGGTACTTGTTACCGAAGGCGATATTACCGGTGGTGCGATGGCTATGGCAGAGCGTGTAAAAACAGAATACCCGCAATACGATGTGCGTGTGACGATCTTGGGACATGTACAACGGGGTGGTTCTCCGACAGCCAATGACAGGATATTGGCCAGCAGGATGGGTGCGGCGGCTATCGACGCATTACTGGACGGACAGCGTAATGTGATGATTGGTATACAGAATGATGAAATAGTGAATGTGCCTTTCTCAAAAGCAATCAAGAAGAATAAGCCCTTGCAACACGACCTGTTGAATACATTGAAAATCCTTTCAATATAATTTTGTAATGGAGAGGCGCGGAGTCTGTTAAGGCAGATTCCGTGTCTTTTATTGAAATGATCCCGAACCCTTAACCCGATTTCGGGACAAGTATCCGTAAAAAAATAAAAAACAGGGCGGGAATAAAATGATTTCGCTGTATTTATGTTGATTCATTTTTTTGTAGTGCGCTTGCAGTGCGACAGATTGGATTGAATTGAAATGCTTTGCGCCCTTTGTGATACATTTTGTGTCCTTTGTGTTAATGAATCTAGCCGTTCTTTTCTTGCAGTGCGACAATTGATGGTAGTGTCCAAGTATTATCCGTTGATTTGATATGTTTGCGCTTTTTTTTATCAACGTCATCTCCTATCCCCTTCCGCAGCCCTCCTCAATGCCAGAAACGCCTCTTTCAACGGTTGGGAAACGGCGCTTGTTGGTTCTGACAAAACCATTGACTGATAAATATTCAGAAATATATTTCGTTGCCTGTGAAAGAAATGCAGAAAATGACGAATGAATCCGATACAATCCAACACGGCAAATTCAATTCCAGTTTTCTCGTATAAAATTTTGGCATATTCAGCAACTTCCGTGTCAATTACATCTGTGGTTATAAAAATGTAATTGTCAATTTTATTTACGTGTAATTTTTGTAACGCCACATCAATATCTGTTTTAGTTACCCGTTTGTCTTTCATTTCATAGCAAGTAACTATTTTGTCATCGTTGGTCAAGATAATTTCTACATCGCCTAACGAACCGGTTTGCCTGTCGGCTGCATTATGCGCTTCAAGAGATTTATTCATTTCTCCGATTTGGTCTTTTACGGTTTGATAAGCCGAGGCCACGATAAGTGCCGGCAAACGGCTTGAATGTTTACAATTCAAGTGTTGTGCAAGTAGCGTAACAATTTCTTCCGAGGAAAGCGGTAAAATGTCTGTTTGTTTCAAATCGGCAATTAACTGTTCCATTCTTTGCTCGTCTTCTTTTTTGATTATCAACAGGAAACGAATGATTTCCTGAAGAATATCTGCGGCTATGTCCGGTTGAGTGTATACCTTTTCCAGTATTTCCAAAGCAAAAACATAAACTTCTCTTGGTCTGCCAACTAACACAAGTTCTGTCGTTAAAAGTCGATCAAGATTTCTAAATGCAGGCGTTAAATATGCAGTAGTCGGATTGCAGGGCAGTTTATATTTATGCACCAACAATTCTACATATTTTTCATCATAGAATCGTCCCGAATAAGTATCGTCCCCTTCAATTTCCGAGTAAGGTTTCCGAATGTCCACTTGGGGATTGTGAATTTTGGCAAGTAAACACGACATCAAAAAGCGAATAGGCGCTTTGTTGGTATTGCAACGGCAAATAAATTCTATCTTTTGTCGTATTTCTTCAGATTTGACAGCGCTTTCAGGCAAATTGCCGTTTGCTTTTTCGAGCAAACTATCCAAAATATCAAGAGGAGCAGTATTATTGTTCATGGGAAAAGAGGGAAATAATATGTTTTGAATTTTGTTTTTCCGGGTTATAATTAACCCATAAAACTTCCTGCCTTACATCTTTTGTAGAATGGATTGTTTTTTCCGGACTGTATATTTTTGTCCATTTCCCCGAAGGATATAATTCCTCCATCAAATCACAGTCGTAATTGGAAAGTGCAACAAGTCCTTCTACGGAATTAAGCGTTTCGGCTAATTCTCTATGAGCGGAGTTATCCATCTCGTAACTGTAAGATTTTGTATCGCCTCGTGTTTCATGAATATAGGGAGGGTCGCAATAAAAAAGAGTTTCTTTACCGTCGTACAATTTAATAACATCAATAGCAGGACGATTTTCGATTTGCACTCTCAAAAGTCGTTCCGCGATAAATTCAAGTTGCTCAACCCCGCCCAACCAACGGCTAACAACGCCACTCATGCCTGCACGACTTGTATTTTTACAATTTGCCCAACGCCCGATAGTAGCTGTTTGCGCCAAACCTGTACGAACTTGGCGGGCGCGGATGTAAAAACGCCGTGCACGTTCAAGATTTGATAAATCCGGATTTAATTCGCAGGCAAGTCCAAATTCTTCCCTTGAAAAGGGTGTTAGAGCAATCTGTTCAATCAAAGCCTCTTTTTCTTCTCGCAAAACTTTGAAAAAATTAACCACTTCGCCGTCAATATCATTATAGGTTTCAACCGGCGAAGGTATTTTATTCAACAAAACGGCGCCGGAACCGGCAAATGGTTCGCAATAATGCAAACAACCGGGTAATTGAGGTAATAACCAGTCAAGGTGTGAAAATTTACCTCCATACCAACCAAAAGCAATAAGTTTTTTAGGTTTGTTTATTCTCATGATTGGCGGCGGCGTTTTGCGAATATTCCGTGGCGCTGTTATTTCGTTCATTTAGATTCCAAATTTCAATGCCAATTCCTCAACAATCAATGCAGCGTTCGGAAGTTTCCGTTTCACGCCCTCTTTGCTTGAGCCGTAGCAGGTACCCGATACGTGGGCTTCACTACCGGCAAGTGTCATTGTATTTCCATCTCTATAAAATATATGCAACATGAATACAAAAGTACTAAAAAAAATCAAACGAGCATTTTTCTTTCTCGAAAGCAATTTCCGCAACGGAAATTCTTTGTATTCTTCGTGTTGAATAAATTTAGCCGTTCTTTTTCTTGCAGTGCGACAATTTGGATTGAATTGAAAATCGACGGAGCCAAAATCAATGCAGTCAAAGCGTCCGTTCCATTTAGTTTGGAGCGCGTTTTAGCACGCAGATGACGCGGATTGAACGGATGAACGCAGATTATATGAGTTTCGCATCCCCCAATCGCTTCATTGGGGATAAATGCGCCCTGTAAAAACAGCCTCTCTGTTTGATTTTGTATCACAATTCCGACAATTGGATATAAAAAGGTGGAAATACGCAACAATTCATTCAGCCGGATTCCATACATTTGTTGGGTATAGAATACTATATCGCAGGGCGTCCAAATAATAACTAATGCGCAAAAAACATATCATATACTCCATGAATAAAGCAATAGCCGACAATACAGGACAATCGGTGGCAGGCGCCTTTTTGCGTTTTTTTCCGGCAATGCCTGTCATTCTGTTCTTCCTGTTCTCCCTGTTGCCGGTTTTATCGCCGGCACAGGGTTTTCCGGCTTCGGTGACAAAGATTGCCGGAACAGGTACGGGAATAAAGGGTGCCAGTATAAAGACTGCCGGAATTAGTCGTATTGATCCCCTTTCTCCCAAGGTATTTTACTTTCCCTTCAGCAGTTCGGATTTGCTGCGGGATTACGCTGATAACCGCAGGATGTTCGAGGCTCTGGATTCCCTGTTACAAACAAAAGAGATCGTTTCAGCTATTGACTGTCCAGATACTCGCCGGTTGTTCGCCTACAGGTAGCGAGGGATACATTAGGAATTAAGAATGAAGAACGGAGAAATTAATTAAGAATTAAGAATGAAGAATTAAGAATAAAAAATGCGGGATTAAGAATGGAGAAATTAATTAAGAATTGAAGAATAAATGAAGAATCAAGAAAAAAATTAAGAATGAAGAATGAGAATTAAGAATGGAGAATCAAGAATATAAAATGCAAATGGAAAAATCAAAAATGCGGATATGTAGAGACGTGGCGCGCCGCGTCTCCGGTAAAAAGCACGGAAAACAGCAGGACGTGTGTCACATTCTGTATGCTTTCAACAATTGTTGTCAAGAAAGGAAATTCGTCCGGGAATTTTCCCGGCTTATATATTATTGTTTAATTATTAATTTATTAACTTAAAAAAGAGAGTTATGATTACAAAAAGACGAAATTTCGTTTTCCGGTTTTTGTCGGGGTTGTTCTTGTCCGGACTGCTTTTGCTTTCCGGTTGTTCGCAGGATGATGTTTCCAACGTTCCTGCAGGTTCTCGCGCTATTGGTTTTCGCGCTCAGGGTGGTATGTCTACTTTGAAGGCTACTACTGCCGCCGCTGCCGACATTCACAGTTTTGTTGTTAACGCCCATTACGGCGACACATGGGGGTCTATGGACAATTTCCTGTTGCCTGCTGTTACCGTCTACCGTGGTGAGGATAACATCTGGACTTATTCTCCCAAGGCTTACTATCCTACCGAAGACGAGGGAGCCGTCGAATTCTTCGCTTATTCTCCGGCAAACAGCAAGCATGTGACTACCAGTAAGCTTGGTTTGGCAACCACCGCAACCCAGACTATCAGTTACAAGGTTGAGGCTCCGGTGGGTTCGACTACCGTCCAGGAGGATCTTCTTGTGGCTTACGAGAAAGTGGCAAGTACTTCTTACACCAGCCCTACTTTCGACGGTACTGTCAGCTTGACGTTCCGCCATGCCCTGTCGCGTGTTCTTGTCGCTGCAGGTAGCAAGCTGGAAGAGCCTGTTACTATCAAGAGTTTGAAGTTAAAGAACCTGTACAGTGCAGGCACATTGAGTCTGGCCGGCAATACAGCGACAGGCGCTGGTAACAAGAGTAACGGTATTCCTGCGGCTTCTGCCGCTTGGGTTTACACGGCTGGCGATTACGTCACTCTTTGGGATTACACCGATACTCAGACTAAAGAGTACCCTTACCTTTTGCCTGAGTCGGGTGTTTCTGTCGGGGAGTACGTCGAATCGCCACTAAAGCTTCCTTTGGTTACCGGTAGGGATCAGGGTATGTTCATTCTTCCTCAAACTACAGCGAATCTTGATACTTCCAACGAGTTTGGTTTGGAGGTTGAGTATTCCGTCGGTAGCGGTAGTCCCAAAACATCAACCATCCGCTTCGGCGACCTCGACAACCAGGTTGGCAAGGGTGTTACTTTCGAGATAGGTCGGGAGTACGTATTGAACCTTGTCTTTTCCTCCGGCGGTTCGGGTGGTCAGGGTGGTGATGACGGTGGCGGTATAACTATCGGGGCTTCTGTCAGCTTTAGCACTATTGCCGATGATTACAACGGTCCTGTTTATGTTGACGCTGGCACTCCTGACGGTCTTCCTGTCTGGGCGCAGTCGAACATCTACTTCGTGGAGGAAGACGCTACCACCGATCCCGAATGTGTTGTCGGTCACCTTGCTTTCGCTGACGAGAACGACGATTCAAAAAAGCTTTACCAGGGCGTCTTCTTCAAGTGGGGTAGTTTGATCGGCGTTGACCCTACCGGTAGTTTCGGTAATGACACATATTTGTTCATACCAGACTTTGTATCCGGCAAGTACATCAAGGTTAAAGTTAGCAATGTAGCTTCCAAGGCTTCTGCTTATTATGGTGTTGTCGGCGCCACCACTTATGCTTCAATTCCTTGTGTTGATGACGAGTTTGGCCCTTATGGCGCCCGTACGAACGATGACTTGAGGGACTATTCCAATACCGCAAGTTATCAGACTTACAAGGGAGATGTATGCAGATTCCTTTCCAATGGAAATGGGGTATCCGGTTCTTGGAGGCTTCCGAAGTCTGAAGATTTCGGCGACAGCGACAGTGAATATGATCGAACCGGTATGACTGGCGCTACAACCGTAACTACCACTGATGTCAACGGTGCGAGTACTGTTCCTTATCGCGTTACTTCCCACGTTATTTCCCATAACGGCAAGGAAGTAACCTTCCCCGCGTCCGGCTACCGTGACGCCAACGGCAGCCTGGGCTCCGCCGGCGGAGCCGGCGACTATTGGTCGTCGTCAGTCTTCAACGCAACGCTCACGTACTACCTGTACTTCATCAGTAGCCTCGTGAACCCGGGCTTCAACAGCGGACGGGCGAACGGTATGTCGGGTCGATGCGTAAGAGAATAGTAGCGCCAGGCGCGTATTCGATTCATTTGATTTATTCCTTCCCTATTAAAAAGGGAAGGAATAATACCTCGACAGGCGAATCTGTCTGAACACGATTTAAAGGATTAAAGGATTTGCAGGATTGTATCCGTGAATCTTTTAATCCTTGAATTCTGCAAATCAAGGTTCGGACTTTTTTTCGTTTTTTCGGATTTTGACCGGTTGTTCGCATCCTAAAGAATTTTTTTACACAAAGGGTGCAAAAGTATCGCAAAGGGCGCAAAGAAAATGCTTCGCATTCTTTGCGCTTTCTGCGTTAAAACACAACTTTTACATGCCTGTTTCAAAACAATATTTCGTCGGGGATGTATCGCCCGGCAGATGCGTTTGCCCTGCGGACAGTAACAGATAAATGGTTAATATAATATTAAAATTACTTAAGTGGCTTCTGTTTTAGTAGCAGATAGAAGAAATAGTATTGTAAGTAGTCGTACCTTTACGCAATTAAAAAATACATAATTTTAGAGTGTTATCTGCTGAAATCATTTTATTAACCAAAGGGAACCGATTATGAATAAAAAACTGATCTGTCTGTTAATGCTTGTCTTTTCGTTGGGTTTGACTTTTACGGCCTGTGGCGGCGACGATGATAATTATAATAATACTGACGTCGATGTTGACGCCGGTTATACGCAGGGCATTCAAGGCATATATGCCGGTAAATTAAATCTCGCAGGTTTTGTAACAGGCCTTGAAAATGAGATAACCCTGTCGAAAAAAGGCGAAAATGCGGCTGATCTACAATTGAATGATTTCACTTTGTCTTTGGCGGAAAATGTTTCAATACCTGTCAAGAATATCGCAATGCCGGATGTCCGTATTGCCAGGGACGGAGATATTTACAAATTGGGAAAGACAACCGGAACCATTACAGTTGATACAGGCGCGGATCTCTCTACTGAAGTAAGCGTAGAAGGTACGGTTAGGCACGGACAGATGTTACTTGTTATTGCAGTTGGACCTATTCCGGATTTTGAACAGGGTTTGATTGTTACTTTCGCCGGAAACAAAATTTTGCCGGAAACAAAAAATAAAAAAGTAAATTGATCTTTTTGTTTATACGCTGGAAGGCGGTTTTTGGAGCTAAAAACCGCATTTCTCTTGTATATGATCCTTGTCTTTAACTCGTAAAGCAAGCGCTTATGCGTAGATATATCATCCCTTATTCCCTCCTGTCCATCATATTGATATTTTTGACAACGTCATGCGGAACGCAAAAAACGCAGGGCGGACTTCTGTATGACCCTGATGAAGTTACGGAATTATCCGCCAGGCTGGGAATACCGCTAAGCAATATAAACAGAGACGATGTCAAGAATATGCCTCTGTATGCCGAAGTTTCCCGGTGGCTTGGAATACCTTACCGCTATGCCGGATTGTCCCGCAAAGGAGTCGATTGTTCCGGTTTTGTATATCTGGTATATCGGAAAGTGTATGGAATAACAATTCCCCGGTCGACGTCCGCTTTGTCGAATATGAAGATGCGTAAAATATCAAAAAACAATCTGAAAACAGGCGATCTCGTATTTTTTGCCACATCAAAGCATTTAAACAGGATCAACCATGTTGGAATTTACTTGAAAGATGGATGTTTTATACATGCCTCTACTTCGAAAGGCGTTATTGTAAGCCATCTTGACGAAAATTATTATGGCAGGACATGGAAAAATAATTTCCACTTGTCTGATTTACAAAACTTTACACGAAAGGAATATTACAATGGGCAACGATTTGGAAACGAGTGAATTTCTTTGCCCTGCTTCGTTTTTCCTTTGTTTCAAATAACTCAATACAAAGGTAAGAATATTCTTGCAATAATTCTACATTTTTCTTATTTCTCCACTATTTGCATCAAATTCATAAAACTTTCCATAACCAATTTCTCATTAGGAATTATTCCGTATGATAATTGCGCCAATTCTGTTTGATAAACAAAACGCACATTTTCCCATAACACAGGAAAATCTTTTGTTAATGGCGAATCTGCAAATGCCTTTGTTTGCCAACCTTGTGGCTCGTCAAATTCCTGCTGGTCGTGCCGCATAAGTTCCATCAAATCGCTTTTGAAATCATCGGATTTTATATATTCAGCGCATTCAGAATCGTTTACAAGGTAGTACAAATCGTAGAAATGGCGAATTTTACCCGCTAACGCTTTGGTTATGTCGGTAGAAAAAGAAAAACGAACAAGCGAAACCAACTTCTCTACGATTGTACGGCGTTTATCCAACACATTGATTACAAACGGCTGCATCTGGTATTCTTCTATTAAATCCAAACGATTGATGGTTGTTAGATAATCTGTTATAAAACAAGTGATTTCCTGTTTTATGTATGGATATGGATTGGCGTAAGTATTTATTTCTATCAAAATTTGCCCTGAATTGATTGGAACAGCCGACAATTCTTGAATTTGCGGATATTTGTACAGTGCGCGGTAAAATCTTGAACCTTTGCTCGTTGTGTGAGGCACGACATTTTCCTCCAAACCGCTTGCCATATCTTTTGCGAGTCGCTTGATTAACATTTTCAATTGATTGCCGGAAAATGAATTGGCGTCAATTACGGCAATATCAATGTCTTCCGAAAATCGGTTTGTCAGGCGATATGCTTTTGCGAGCGAAGTTCCGCCCTTGAAAACGACCTTTTCCTTATTTGGATTTTGCGATAAACGTTGTAATGACCGGGTTATCCAATAATCTTTTTCGATAAATGCGGGCAAGATTTTGAAATGCTCGGCAGTAAATTTAATCAGTGTGGGAAAACGCTCTATATCATTGTGTAGTATCATTTTATATTCCATTTTTTTTTGTTAAACAATATTTTGTCCGAAATACTTAATTTGTAGAATGTTTGAGGATTAAGCGCATTAAATATCTCGCTTGTATCTTCTTTCGGATTAAGCGTTTCGAGCATAGCGCCCAAAAGTGCCGTTGCCTGCGGCGTGTAATTAAGCGACAGGCATTTGATTTCTTCTTTCTGTTCCGTGCTTAATGCTTTCAACAAAAACAGCATACGGCGGCAAGTTTCGTCCGGCATCGAATCGGGAATACTGTTGAAAAAACGCAGGCAGTCAAGCAAACGCAACAGCGGAATATTTTCTTTCGTAATCACATTCTTCTGTTTAATGAAAGTGATACGATAGAAACTGCGCTTGAGATTTTTCTTCTCATCATTAGCGCCAATCTG
>JAISSD010000298.1 GCA_031273295.1 Prevotella sp. | reverse complement strand
AGCCATATCATCGTTTGTTTTAAAGAGATTTACCGGATAAAGGTAGGAAAAAATAACGGGAAAACATATTATTCTGGCCGGATATCCGGATTCGGGACAGGAAAACCGTCGGAATCACTTTATGTCAAGCGTTTTTTTCCTGGGGCATTCATATCAATGGAAAAGATGTGTCTTGCACAAATTCCAAACCCCGCGGAGATTTCATATGATAATAATTTTGTTTTTAGACATATGGAACTTGCATGATTTTTATTATCACGGACTTTGGCGATTTGACAAAAATCATGCTTCGTTTCATATTATTTATTCGTGAATCCCCTGATAATGGGACAATAGTACCTGCACAAATTTTTCAATATATTTTATCAAAAAGATATTGGCTTTATGTAATGAATACTCTGTGGCCAAGCCGTAGATCCCGCACCTGACACTTGTTATGCTGTCCCGAAAGGATGTAATTGCCGGGCATGTTCATTTCACTCAACATGCTATGCCGGGTCGGGATATGGAAGGCTTTCAGCCCTGGCCTGACGGCTATGCCCGTATCGGACTGCACTACCGGGCTGGCAAGCATGCACGGCATACAGCAAAAAAGAGAGCGCGTCAAAAGTCAAACTGTACTGTCCAGGTATTACCCTTCCCTGTCATGTTGGGCGGCAGCGAAACATCCCGTTCACAAAAAGAGCTTCTTACCTGCCAGTCGGGATAAGGGAAAGAAACGGAAAAATACCTTTGACGCACCCTCTCTTTTCAATTAACGAAATCCGGTTTGTCCTTATTTCGTCTTGTAGATCCGCACGTAGTCAACCCGGAATTCCACCGGCAGGCAGCTTTTGTCCAGCTTGCCGCCCATGGTCCGTTCCGTGTCGGCGCCAAGCGCCAGGTTGAGCAGCAGCGAGAACGGCTGGTTGAACGGATTTGGCGTCAGGCCGGAAAGGTTGACGACATGCGTCACCTTGTTGTCCACGGCAAAAACAATCTGGCGTTCGTTCCAGTCGAGGCTGTAGATGTGGTAGTCGCTGTGAAAGGGTTTCCCGTCGGCTGGCGGGACATTGGCCGCAACCGACTTGTAATCGGTCGACGAATTGCCGTAGATGACGTTGTGCACCATTTCGTTCGGCGTCTTCGAGGCATACTCCATGATGTCGATCTCCCCGCATCTCGGCCATCCTTCGCCGGTGTTCTGGTTGTCGCCTTTGGCCCAGAAAGCAGGCCACGGGCCTTTTCCGGCCGGTACTTTGGCCCGTATTTCAAAGCGTCCGTACTTCCACGAATGTTTGTTGTTGGTGATGATGCTAGCGGAAGTAATTTCCTCTCCGCCGGCTTCGGCAGGGTAGGGCTGGGTTTCCTGCCGTCCGGTGATGATCAGTTCTCCGTTTGCAATTTTGCAGTTTTCGGGGCGGGCTTCGGTGTAGTACTGTATCTCCTGGTTTCGCACGTGCCCTTTTTCGTATGTCCAGTCGGCGGTGTTGACCATGGTACCCGTATTGAACTCGTCGCTCCAAACCAGGTCGAGTTCGCTTACGTCAACCAGTTTGTCGCCCTTGTTGTATGTCTTGTTTTCCGTTGACGGGCTGTCGGGCCATTCCGTTTTGCCTCCGGTCTTGTTTTCGGGATCGTCTTTGCCGCAGGCGGCTGTCAATACCAGCAGCAATGCGGGTAAAATATATTTCTTCATAATAATGACGTTTTTGAAAGATGATAAAAGAATCCCCCGCGCGCCGCGGCGCGCGGGGGATTCGGGGTTAATAGTTCATGATACAACGCACCAGAAGTCCGTAGTGTCTTCCCGTGGTTAATATTCGCACGACGTTGGCCGGATTTCTGCCGGGACCCTCAATCTGCATGTGTCGAGCCTGGCTGGCATTGGATGGATTGATGGTACTGCTCCAATACGCGCCATAGGCTCCTTTTCCCCAGTGGCTGGAAGCTGTTTCATCGGTGTTTCCTCCCAGTACGCCGTCCCACTTGCCTCCGGGCATCCAGTCCGCTATATCGGGAAGCGCTTCTATCAGCAGATTATATTCTCCGGTTCCGCTGTCGGTGTCCAGGGTAGCCGTAGGCACATGCCATCCCGGAGGACAAATTCCCTGCGTCTTGGGGTAGGACGTTGCCGTGCCGAACGCATTGCGCACCTGGACAACGGCGGTGAAGTCGTAGATATATCCGCGCCCTGCAAGAGGATTTATGTTCGTGTAGTCACCGTACCAGTTTTCGTAGGCGGGGTCTCTGGGCGATCCGTTCATGACGGCCTGAAACGTAGTCTTTCCGTCTCCCAGCGGATTGCCCAGCGCAAACTTCAGGTCCTGCGTCATCCAGTAGTGTCCGTCTTCCATCATCCTCACGTTGTAACTCTTTCCGTCGCGACGGTCTGTCAGCACAAACTTTGCGCCGGCGGTCAGGGTTGGGTTGGGCGAGAATTCGTCAAAATGGATGACCTCGCTGTTGTCGGGTTCGTGATATGGCGCATTGCCTTGTTGGGTCACGTTTACCGTCTCGGTGAGGACGCCACCGGCTATGAAGGTCAGTGTGGCTGTCCGGGTGGGGCTGCTACTGGTGTTTCGCGTTGCAGTTACCGTCACCGCGCCGTTTCCGCTTCCCGATGCGGGCGTCACCGAGCACCAGTCGGCTCCGTTTGTCACCGTCACTGTCCAGCTTGCGTTGGAAGTGACGGCAATACCTGTCTGTCCTCCCATGCCGGTATCAATGATCGCATCCGCCGGGTCGAAATCGATGATTGCGTCCGCTCCGGGTTGCGTCAGGGCAATGGTTCGCATCAGCGCCGTGTTGTTTGCGGTAGAGGGGCCAATGACTATACTTGTTTGCCTCAAATCGGCGGAGACGTTTTCCGTCACTGTTATGGTCACTGTCCCGTTTCCCGTGTTTTTTTCGGGGACTGTAACCGTGCACCAGTCTGTAGCGCCGCTCGCCGTCCATTCCCATGCGGTGTTGGTTGTCACTTCCACGGTGTGCAGGCTTCCGTCCTTGCTTGCGGTAATTCCTGTTACGGCTTGGCCGTCGCTGTTGGCAACTTCAAACTTGGGGTTATCCCTGTCGGGAATGGAGTCCAGCCGGGGCGCATCTTCGGAGCAACCGACCAGGATGCCGGCAGCCAGTATTGAAAATAAAGCAGTTTTTTTCATCTTGCATTTTGTTTGTTGGTGGTTAGTATGCCCACCCTGGCGTTCTCGTCAGGTTCGGGTTTAATTCTGTTTCGGATTTCGGTACCGGCCACACGTAATAGTGGTCGCCCGGCCATACATGTTCCGATCCGGATTCCGCTTGCGCTCCCCATACTTTTTTCGAGTATGGCGCCTTGTCATACTTGGTCTCCTTCAGCGTGCGCCAGCGCATTTCGTCAAAGAAATTGAGGCCTTCGTTGACAAACTCGCGACGGCGTTCGTCCCGCACATAGTTTCGCGCCGTGTTTTGATCGGCAAAGCTGCTTGCCATGGTTGGTATTCCGACCCGGTCGCGCACCAGTTTCACTTTGGCCATTGCTTCCTGCAAGTTCGAGCCGCCCAGTTCAACCAGCGCTTCCGCCCACATAAGCAACACATCGGCATAGCGAATCAGGGGGTCGTCAATGGGATTGTTCTCGCGGAAAGCAAACTCCAATCCTTCGCCGATGAATTTCCGGTGGATATAATAGAACTGGGCCGGAGCGTTTGCAACACAATCCGATTCCATGCCCGGCACTAAAGAAGCGATGGACGAGGGCTGATCGGCATAGTATTTTCCGGATGTTGCTGTTCCTCCTCCTGTCGACGGCCAGCGTGATACGTACCAAGCCTCTGCGGTAGAGTTCGAATTGACTCCAAGATAGCGCGAGTAGGGAGTGATCATGCTCAACTCCAGTCGCGGGTCGCGCTTGTCGTAAGCTCTGCGGATGCGCGCCTCGTTGCCTTCCTCCAGGTATTCGCTTTTCACACTCGCAAGGGCGGCATTGTTCAATCGTGAATTAACAACAACGGAAATATCCCCGTGGATATCCGCTCCATTCTTTTTCTTGTCGCGCAGGAAGTAAACTTCCCTGGCGGCAGGCGCCAGATTGTTGTAGCCCGGTATATAGTCGTCCCAATTAAAGGGCTTCACGGTATTGTCATCCACAATCACCTCGTACAGGTCGGCCACATCGGGCGTTGCCTGCAAGTCCGTCCAGCAACCGCGACTGTCTTTCGATCCGCCGATAAACGGAGCCACATACTTTTGCTGTGCCGAGCCGTATACTCCCGCGCCTCCCGTCGAATTTTCAATGAACTGCAAACTGAATATCATTTCTTCGCAATTCTCGTTGGCTTCCTTGAACAGCTGTTTGAAATCGGGAAACAGTTTGTAGCCGTTGCCGGCCACCTGCTCAAAGTCGTCGCATGCCTTTTTGTACTGGCCGGTGTATAGGTATGCCTTTCCGCGCAATGCGTATGCCGCTCCCTTGCTGGCTCTTCCGTCCTTCTTGCCGATGTAGTTGTTGGGGAAATAGGGGTCGTCGATGGCCTCTGTCAGGTCTTTTATTATCTGCTCCCAGACTTCCGCTTCGGGCGTTTGTCCCAGCACGCAGTCTTCCGGCGAAACAGGCTCCAGGTAGAGCGGCACGCCCCGTCCGTTGCCTCCGAACAGCTGGTTCAGGCGGAAATAGAAGAAGGCGCGTAAAAACTTGCACTCGGCAATTCGCATCCCCTTCAGTTCGTCGGAGACAGGCGCCTTCGGAATGTTGGCAATGGCGTCGTTGGCGCGGTGAACGCCGGTGTAGGTCATCTTCCATGTATCCGAAAACAGACTGTTGCTAGGCGCTACACTCGCGCGGAAAATGTTATTCGCACCCAGGCGGGTCTGCCCGCTCATGCCGAGCGCTTCATAACCGTAGTTTCCAAGTCTAAGGCTGGCTCCTACCAGGCTCCCCGATGTTATTCCCATATCGCGCAGGGAGGCATACACGCCCGCCACGCCCTGTTCTACAAGCGATTCGCTTGTCCACATGTTTCCCGACGCCAGTTGGTTGTAGGGAGCCGTATCCAGCAAGTCGGTACAGGCGCCGCCGGACAGCATCAGTAAAACGGTTGCAAAAACACAAATTATCTTTTTCATACTGTTGTTATTGTTGTTAGAAAGTAATGGAAAATCCCGCTGAAAGCATTCGTGCAATGGGGTATACATTGAATCCGCCGCCAATTTCGGGGTCGACGCCCGGAAAGTTCGTAAGGGTCAACAGGTTCTCGCCTGTGGCAAATATGCGCAGTTTGCTCGCTTTGGCCTTTTGCGTCCACTGTTTCGGGAGGGTATATCCTATCTGCAGCATCTTCAGTTTCAGGTAGGTTGTGCTGAACAGGTAGGCGTCGTTCGAAACATAAATGCCTCCGCCCGTCTTTAGCCGCGAATACTCGGCATTGATGTTTGCATCCGGGTCGTTGGCCGGGTCGTAGGTGTTCGATGCGTCATACACGGTACCGGCGGCCACAGGGTCGCAGTAGTAGTAAAGTTCTCGCGCATTGGCCGGCATTACATCCGAGGGTTCGGTGAGTATTGCCTGGTTGAATCCGCGACTGTATAAATAGGTATAGCCGCCTGCGTTTCCCGCCCAGTTCATGCTCAGGTCAATTCCTTTCCATGCGGCGGAAAGGTTGATGCCGAATCCGTATCTGGGTAGCGACGATTTGCCGGTAAACTCGCGGTCTTCGTCGCTTCCGTAGTTGCCGTCTCCGTTGGTGTCGGCCATCAAAATCTCGCCGTACCAAATGGTAGAAGTGTTGATGGGATTGTTGTTCACGGCCTGGTTGTTGAATTTATACCCTGCCTGAAGCATGGCGTTCACCCAGTCCAGATCGTCCCGCGTGCGAATCATTCCGTCTTTCGGGCCTCCCTTTGGATCCACCGAGCCGTCGGGACGCAGATAGGTTCCCGTCCCCTTGTAGGGCGTCCTTAGAAAATATTCGTCAATGATGCGTCCCTCCATTCGGCGGGTATCGCCTCCGGTGGACACGTCGGACAGATTGATGTATTTATAGGCGGGATTGCCCCAAATGTCCAGTGAGCTGTCGTCGTAGCCGCGCTCCAGCTGTCCCAGGTATTTCACCACTTTGTTGGCGTTGTACGACAGGTTGGCATTGACGGAATAGGAAACGTCTCCGATTTTGTCATTCCATCCCGCCGTGATTTCAAAGCCCTGGTTCTGCACATCAGCCGTGTTTTTCTTCGGCGCGCCCACGTTACCCATAGTTAAATAAATGGGCGGGGTATAGAGGATGCCCTGCGTCAAGCGGCTGTAGTATTCCATCTCCACATTCAGGCGCCGGTTCAGCAGCAGCATGTCCAGCCCCACTCCCTGGAAGGTTACCTTTTCCCACGACAGCAGGAAGTTGGGAATGTTTGTTTGCACCACGCCGGTATAGACGTCTTCGCCAAACACATTCGCTTTCTTTTGATACGTGGCTTGCCAGTCGTAGTTGCCCGTAGTGACGTTGCCGAGTTCTCCCCACGACCCCCGCAACTTCAGGTTGTCGATGCGACTTTTCAACGGTTCGAAGAAGCTTTCCTCGCTGATGCGCCATCCCGCCGAGAACGAGGGAAACGTTCCCCAGTTGTGGTCGGTGGCAAACCGCGACGATCCGTCGCGACGGAAGTTGGCCTCGGCCAGGTATTTTCCCTTGTAACCGTAGTTCACGCGTCCGAAACAGGAAAGCATGGCGTAATCGCTTCGCGTGGTGGCCCCCACCGTGGGCGGATTGCTATCAGTGGCCGAAGCGAGATCCGTGATGGCCCAGTCAATAAGCCCCGTCCTCGTGGCGTTATAGGCGGACGAGGTATTATAGTACTGTTCGTATCCCAGCAAGCCGCTCACATCGTGGTTGCCGAAGGTGCGGTTGTAGTTCAGCAACGCAGTCGCCGTGTAATTATAGGAGTGGCTCGACGAACGGTAGGTAAACGCCTGCTCGGTGGTACCTCCGTCCAAATCTATCTCACCGGTGCGGAAGCTGTATTTGGGGAGGTACACCGCATGGTTTTCGTTGTACGTGAAATTGTCCTGATAGTTAAACTGCCCGCGCGCCGAGAATCCTTTCCCGAAGTCCACGCTGGCATACCAGTTGGTGTTGATGCGTGTAGTGGTGTTCAAGCCTTCGGGAGTGGCCACCTGCGAAAGTATGTTGTTGAAGGTGCCGTGACCCGGGTCTTCGGGCGCACCGTACTTTCCGTTATAGACGGGCGTAATGTTCGGGAGGGCCTGATACAGGTAAGTCATGCTGGTACTGCCGGGCAGCTTTCTGTCTTTCGTCAGGTAGGTCTGCGTTCCCACCGTGATGAAGTTGCCAATCTTCGATTCGGCATTGGCGCGAAGCGAATAGCGTTTCAGGGCGGTGTTTATCAAGGTTCCCGGGTTGTCCTGGTAGCCTGCCGAAAGCAGGTAGCTGCTAGTGGGGCTACTGCCTGCCACCTGCAGGTTGTGGCGCTGGTAGAAGCTTGGCGCATATAGGTATTCGCTCCAGTCGGTGTTGGGATAGGCCAGCCAGTTGGGAATGCCCCACTCGTTGTCCGTACCGTTTGGATTGGCCTCCGCCGCCCGCCACGTGTCAATGGTTTCCTGACTGTACCGCTGGTAGAATCCGAGGTTGGGACTGCTGTTGGCCGTCGCGCGGTTGTGCATTTCCATAAAGTCTGCCGTACTTGAGGTGGGCTGAAACGCTGCACTGGCCTTTTCCGAAGCAAACAGCGCGGAATAGGTCACTGTGGGCGCGCCCTGTTTTCCTTTTTTTGTGGACACCAGAATCACGCCGTTGGCCGCGCGCGATCCGTAGATGGCAGCCGAAGCCGCATCCTTCAATACGGTGATCGATTCCACATCATCGGAGTTCACTGTGTTCATGTCGGCCAGCGCTCCGTCCACAATTACCATCGGCCCGCTACCGTCAAACGACCCGCGTCCCCTGATAAGAATGTTAACGCTCTCGCTGCCCGGGTTGCCCGACGTTTGCTCTACCCGCATGCCGGCCACCAGGCCCGACAATGAAGAAGCCACGTTCGGCGCTGCCCGGCTTTCCAGTTTGTCCGCCTGCACCGTAGCTACCGACCCTGTCAGGTTGATCTTCTTCTGCACGCCGTAACCCACCACGACCACTTCTCCAAGTTCCCTGTCGGTTTCTTCAAGCGTAAAATCAATCGCAGTCCGGTTGCCGACTTTTGTTTCCTGCGCATTGAAGCCTATGTACGAGGCGACAATCGTCGCATTGCTGTTCGGAACGCTGATGGAGTATTTTCCGTCAATATCCGTCATTGTTCCGTTCACAGTACCTTTGACGGCAATACTTACACCGGCGAGAGGCTCTCCGCTGCCGTCCTTTACTGTTCCTTTTACGGTTATTGTCCCTTGCAGCAAATCATCGGTGATAACAGATGAATTTGCGGGAATAACTACCATAAAAAGAAAGATCATACACATCAAAGCGTATGGAAATCCAAATTTCATTGCTTTCATAGAATTAATTTTGATATTAAAACAAATAAAATAATATATCTAAAAAAGATTAATTCAAATGTAATATACATAAAAAAATACTTCGTTTCCATTTGTCACAAAAAGGGGATAGAATTGTTCGCCGGACATTTTTATACCCTTGTGCGAATGATTTTACCCCCAATCAAACAGATATCGTTTTACTTTTGTATTGACGAGGTAATTCCATAATTAATTAGCCCGGCAATTTAAAAGACCAATCAAGAGATGATGATTTCGTATGAATTTTTGAAAGTTGCCATCTTATTTGGTTATTTGTCTTTGAAAAATATTTATATTCGGCCTCATTTGATTGTAACGCAATATTAAAATCATTAATATGAAGAGAACCGACATTCCGAAATTTTTAATTTTAGCTTTGTGCCTGAGTATCGGCACAAATGTATTTTCGCAGAAATCAAAGGATACAGGCCTGAAACAGACAAGCGACAGAACTTACTGGACAGATTTGCTGTACAAAATATCAGAACCCGTACTTGGCAATATGAGCAAGGGCGAGCTGAAAAAGAATATGCTTGTGGAATACAGTCCTACATGGGACGGACGGAACAGAAATGTTGCCTATATGGAAGCTTTCGGACGTTTGATGGCCGGTATCGCCCCGTGGCTCAATTTGCCGGATGACGACACTCTTGAAGGCAAGCGCCGGAAACAAATGCGGGAATGGGCGCTGTCAAGTTATGCAAACGCTGTAGATCCGTCCAATCCCGACTACCTGCTGTGGAGCGGATCGAATCAGACGCTTGTGGATGCGGCTTACATAGCCAATAGCTTTATCCGTGCGCCGAAAGCCTTGTGGGAACCCCTGGATCAAGTAACCAGAGAACGCTACATCAAAGAGTTCAAAGGTCTTCGAAAGATCAGACCGGCATACAACAACTGGTTGTTATTCAGAGCCATGATAGAAGCCTTTCTGGCTTCGACAGGAGAAGAGTACGACGGCTACGTACTTGATGTCGCCATCCGCAAAATAAATGAATGGTATCTGGGAGACGGATGGTATGCCGACGGCCCGGAATACTCGCTCGATTATTACAACGGATATGTGATGCACCCCATGTATGTAGAAATTATAGAAGTGATGGAAAGCAAAAAAATATACAGTCCGGTAAAGTTCGATCTGGCTCTCGGACGAATGCAAAGATATAACCGGTTGACAGAAAGGCTGATCTCGCCCGAAGCATCCTTCCCGGCAATAGGACGGTCTATGACATACCGCATGGGAGCATTTCAGGCTTTGTCTTTATCTGCATGGAAATACGGCCTGCCTGAAACAATGACCAACGGACAGATTAGGAATGCCCTGACTTGCGTAATGAAAAGGATGTTTTCTGTAGAAGGCAATTTCAATAAGGAAGGATACCTGCAACTCGGTTTTGTGGGACATCAGCCCGGGCTGGCCGACTATTATACCAACGCGGGCAGCCTGTATATAACTTCTCTGGTCTTTTTGCCGCTGGGGCTTCCGTCCGACCATGACTTCTGGACTTCGCCTGCCGAAGAATGGACTTCGCAGAAAGCCTGGAGCGGAAAACCCTTTCCGAAAGATTATCACGAATCAATAAAGCAATAAAGCAATAAAGCAATGAAAAAAGCGCTGATATTCAGCTTGCTCTTTATATGCCTGTCGGCCCGTGCATATAAAGAAAGGAATCTGCTACAAAAAGCCGCAGATCCTGCCCGCCTGGAAAGCATACTCGTAACAGACCAAAAATGGGTGCGTTATCCCGGATATACAGATCGCAGTAACTGGGATCTGCTTATGGGAGCCAATAAGAACTACTGTATCGAACAAGGGGAAAAATATCTGGAATATAACTGGAAAGTGGTCAAGGCGACAGACTATCTCGAATATGCCAGAAACGGAAACAGAAGTAATATGGAAGGCATATACAACGGCAACCTGAACGCCATATCGGCCCTGTTTATTGCCGAAATGGCCGAGGGGAAAGGCCGGTTCATGGATCAGATCGTAAACGGAGTTTTCCATACTTGCGAAATGACAACATGGGCTACCCCGGCGCATTTGGCCTCACAACGGGTACGGGGATCATTCCCGAAACTCGACGACCATGTTATAGAATTGGTATCGGGCGATGTAGGGGCAACGTTTTCGTGGATATATTATTTTCTGAACAAGGAATTTGACAGGATCAACCCGCTTGTATCGGAACGTTTACGCTACGAAATAGAAACGCGCATACTGACACCCTACCTGAACGAAACGCGCTTCTGGTGGATGGCTACGGACGTTTCTGCCGAAAAGGGATTTGTTAATAACTGGAATGCATGGTGTAATGCCAATGTATTGCAATGCTTCCTGCTGGTCGAAAAAGATAAAGACCGTCTGCTGAAAGGCGTTTATAAAACGATGGTATCGGTAGACAAATTCCTGAACTATAATCACGATGACGGAGCTTGTGAAGAAGGCCCTTCATACTGGGGACACGCCGCCGGCAAAATGTATGATTACCTGCAAGTTCTGTACGACGCTACTGACGGTCGGATATCCATATTTTCGGATCCGATGGTAAAAAACATGGGAGAATATATATCGCGATCGCATATAGGAAACGGCTGGGTGGTAAATTTCGCCGACGCCTCGGCCAAAGGTGATCTTGACTGCAGGTTGATATACAGATACGGCAATATGGTGAAAAGTGCGGAGATGGAACAATTCGCTTCTTGTCTCAAAAAAGAATATCCAAAGAAAATATCTGTTTCGCGCGATATGTACAGGGTATTGGCCGATCTTTCCTGCGACAGGGAAATAGAGAAATTCAGCCCGGTTCATATTGCGACGCCTTTCACCTGGTATCCGGATACGGAGTTTTGCTATATGAGCGAAGGAAACTTTTTCTTTGCCGGGAAAGGCGGATGTAATGATGAAAGCCATAATCATAACGATACCGGAACATTCTCCCTGTATGCAGACAATGAGCCGGTACTGATCGACGTCGGAGTAGGAACGTATACGAAAAAGACTTTCAGCGGCGAACGCTATACGATATGGACCATGCAGAGCGACTACCACAATGTACCCCGGATAAACGGATTTCCGCAAAGCTATGGCAAGCAATACAAGGCCGCGGAAGCCAAAGCCGACAGGAATAAAAAAACTTTCTCGCTGGATATATCGAAATCTTATCCGGCCCAAGCCGGTATCAATAAATGGGTGCGAAGCTATAAATTATCAAGGAACTGTCTTCTCGTTGAAGATGATTTTGATATTGCGAATGTGCAAACCGCCAACCGCTTGAATTTTATGACATGGGGTAATGTGGATATTTCACAACCGGGCGTCGCAAGCATTACGATAAAAGACAAAGCCTATAGGTTGCTGTATGATAAAAACGCCTTTGAGCCGGAATTGGAAACTATAAAACTGGACGATACCAGACTGTCCGGAGTATGGGGAGATGAAATAACCAGAATATCATTGATTGCTAAAAAAACAAGCAACCGGGGGAAATATAAAATTTTTATTAAATCTTGAAAAAATGAACTTGAGAAATTTTAAACTGTTCTTTCTTGCATTTGCCGTAGTTCCGTTGATAGCAGCCTGCCGGAACAAACAAAAAGAGAAGGATGGTTTTATAAAAGACAATGTGGAATTTGCCATAGCTCAAACGGATAAAATGTTGCAGGCTGTAGGCGAACCTACGGGCAAGAACTATCCTCGAACAATAAATAACAAGGGAGAATTGGTCAATACGGGAATGTATGACTGGACTCCGGGCTTTTTTCCCGGATCGCTTTGGTACCTGTATGAGTTGACAGGCGATACCAAATGGAAAGACGTCGCAGAAAAATGGACGGAATCGCTGGAACCGCTGAAAACATTTACCGGACATCACGATTTGGGTTTCATGATGTATTGCAGCTACGGCAATGCCGACAGGCTGGCTCCCAAACCAGGCTATAAGGAAATACTCATAGAAAGCGCCAACTCTCTTTCTACACGTTTCAATGAAAAGACCCGGACAATCAAGTCATGGAACTATCGCAAAGCATGGAACGGAACAACCGAATGGTTCTATCCGGTGATCATAGACAATATGATGAATCTGGAAATGCTTTTCTACGCTTCGAAAATAACCGGAGACAAAAAATATTACGACATCGCGGTAAAACACTCCGATTCAACACTGAAAAATCATTTCAGGGAAGATTTCAGCGCTTACCATGTTGTGGATTATGATACGATAACAGGCAAGGTACTCTCCCGGGCGACTTGTCAGGGGTTTAGCGATAACTCTACATGGTCGCGCGGACAGGCATGGGCTATATATGGCTATACTATGGTATACCGCGAGACAAAAGATGCAAAATACCTTGATGCGGCTATCAAGGCAACCGAACTGTACCTGAAAAACCTGCCCGAGGATCTCGTTCCTCTGTGGGATTTCAATGCAGGCGAAGCCGGATACCTGCCGGAAGGAAAATCGTATGCAGTGAAATTTCAGAAAAAACTGAGAGACGCATCCGCGGCGGCTATAGTATGCTCTGCCTTGTTTGAGCTGGGTGAATATGCTAACAGGCCGGAATACGTCGACTATGCTGTAAAGATGCTGTATAGCCTTGCCTCGCCGGCATACAGGGCCGCATCGGACTCAAATATCGATTTTCTGTTGATGCACAGTGTAGGAAGCATACCTCATAAGTCCGAAATAGACAAGCCGTTGGTTTATGCAGACTACTACTTCCTGGAAGCATTGACCAGATACAAGAATCTGGGGAGCAAGAAATAATATCTTCGAACCCCTGACTTGGCGAACAAACTGTCGCATTTTTACAGCGCTTGAATATCCAATATGTTTAGTATATTGTGATATTAAAACTGTCAAAATCATGACAATATCAGTTCGGGGTATTTTTTTATAAATCATTCATTAAAAGCAATTAAAACTTTACTGTGTCAGGAGTTCTGATCTTTTGTAAACAGTCGCTTTTGAAAATAAGTATGCGTTATGAATTAGTTTATATTATTCTTGTGCACAGGCGTCTGATTTTCAGACCTGACCGGAAATATGAATAATATAAACCAATTTCAATTTGGCGCTTACAAACAATGATATACATAATTATAATTTACCTTGCGGTTATAATAACTTACGGCAATATTCCGGGCGGCATTAATCCATTTTTCCGTAAGGCGCGCTTTATTATTTTGCTGTTTCTCCTCAAAGCGTAGCCTGTCATTATACTGTTTAACCTTAAAATCCCATTCTTGTTTTTCTTGTGCCGATATTTTTCCTTCGATGGTCTTAATCAACACTTTTGCATCCGAAGAACACTGTGTGGAAAAAACCTCCAATTCCGATAACACAGACAGTGCATCCATATACTGATGTCCGCCATATAAACTTTGCGCTTGTTGCAACAATTCGTTACAGCGCTGATTTTGATATGCCTGATAAACCATATCCGCCTTTTTCAAAGCTTCCGAATAACAGGATACGGCTTCCGGAACAGACATCAGCAAAGCAATCGCTTCTTCATGTTCTTTTCTTTTGGAACAGGTTTCCGCTTTTGCAAGTATCGTAGAACAATTCGTCTCATAGTAGTCGATAATTTTCGCTTTCCCTTCTTGAATAAACTGTCCGAATTTAACGTCATTCACAGAGATTTTCGTGATGATGTCATTGATCGCTTTCTGTTTACTGCTCCCGGATCCTTTTATCTGTTTGCTCACGGAGGCGAAAATAATATCGTTGTCAAATTGCTTGATGAAAAGAGAAATATTTGCCTGGATGACGGTAATATTTTGCATCCCGCCTTCGACTAATTCTTCATTTTCAATTGAAAATACAGGATAGATAATCACATTGGATCCCCCTTTCGATGCGGATAAACCGGACTTGGATACCAATTCTACGATCTTCTTTTCCAAACGTACCGATTGCGATTCGTCCAAATGATCGGTTTGATGAGGCGTCACTACGGCCAATGCTATCATCGTCTCGCTTTTTGTTTGTCCCCAACAAGGAAGAAAATACAGGCTTATGATTGCCGATAACAATAAGTTTTTCATTGTATGGTAATATATAAGGTGTTACCTTTGATGTTTCGTTTAACTTCCAAGTTCAAGGAACGAAGAAATTTCCAGAGAGAAAGTCCGAATTTGTTCGGATTGTAATTATTCCCCGTTTCCGGATCTTTTAACGGAATGCGAACATCATCAAAAATCATCTGGTTATCGGTTGTACCCTGTATATGGTAATTGTTTTTGAAAGCGTTATTTTCCATCCAGAGTTCCAGTTCGTCCGATAGCAACAAGCCCTGCGTTCCGACTTCCGAAGACATATTATGTTCCGAACCTTCATCGAATCCGATATTGACAAAAATGGATTTCCCATTGGCGACAATATCCGTGAATTTTGTTTGCATCGTATTCAGGAAGTCTTCTACACAACTTTCGATGGCTTTACTTGCCAATTTGCCTGTGTCGTCGGTATAGAAACGACCGCTTTCACCTACCTTGTTCGACAGGGAATTACCGGTAGATACTTCGTAGGAAGTAAGAATGATTTTAATTGCATTGCCGGATGCGGAAAATAAAGCGTCAATTTCCGCTTCAACATACACATCTGCGCCGGAGGTTTGAACAATCTGGCTTTTCAAGTCCGTTTTGTTCTCGCCTTCAAAGGCGGCATTGCCTTTCATGGCCTTCAATTTTGCGGTAAAATCGACCGTAGTAAAACCTCGGTTGTCGAATGCTTCCTTGATTTTTGTCAAAGCAATCCGTTTATTTACATCGTCTTCTAAAATAGTGCGGATGTCTTCGCCTTCTTTCGTGTAGGGAATGACCATTATTTTAGGTTGGGTAACAGTTACCGTTGCATTATCACTCTGTGCCGATACATTCTTTCCCATGAAACAGAAAAGAATTATTAAAACTAATTGATAGATTGGTTTCATAAAAAATAAAATTAATATCCGAATTTCCTGATCAAACCTTGTCCTTCCAAATCGGAACGTAAAGCTCTGAGATTGATTTTAACCTCTACGCTTACTCGCTCTTTTGAATAATCGCTGACCGGTTGCGACGACATGACAAACGTAAGATAGCGCTTGTTTTCATACATCTGCTTAAAATAATTGTCGTACTGTTTCCTGATTTCAGATTCATTGTAACCAAGCAAAGGTGTTTTTTGCGAGGATTCCGGCAATCCCCGAAACAAGAGGACGTCTATTCCATTTATTTCGGCATTCGCTTTCGCCGCGTCTTTTGTTTTGCCTACACCAACGCTTCGCACATTGATGCTCCCGTCACGTTCCGACAAATAGTTAACTTGAGCGCTTGGAATCGATGATTTACAGGAACACACCAACAGCCCTGTCAGAATATATAAACCGAATTTGATTATTGTTTTCATCGGATCATTGTTTATTTGATAATAAGTTTACAATTAAGATTTTCGGCGGCGTCAAAACTACCCTTAATTTGTTCGCCTCCTTTGCTTACGGAACATTCCGAAAAAGATTCTCCCGCTAAAGTTTCCACTTTTATTTCTCCAATAACGGAAGGATAGGCTTGTCCGTCCAGCGTTTCAATGCGTTCTACACTCAGTTTATCACCGACTTTTAAGCCTTGCAACTTTCCGGCATTGATCAAGACTTTCTTCGCTTCTTCTTTTTTCGTTTCTATTATCTTGGAAATTTTCGCTTTTACAGGGAAGTTTTTCAGGAAATAGTCTCTCAATTCGTTTTCAAGCGAAGCGGTAGCATTTGCAACGGCGCTTTCCGGCGAAAGCATTTCTTTGCTTGCTTTACCTTCAAAACTGGTTGCTTCGTTACTTAATCCGGTGGCTACATCCACTACTTTTAACTGAAAGTAAACACTGGCTTTATATCCGCGGGTAGAGCCGTCGCCATTTGTCATTCTGTATACGGGCAGTTTGACGATATGCCCTGTAATGATTGATTCTGCGGCCATAGCAACTCCTTGTTCGGCTGTATTTTTACTGTCGATAAAGGCTTCGCTTTTTTGAAGTTCCAGTTCCTGATATACTTTATCCATACTTGTCCGGTCCACTACCTGGAAGCGTTTGGTTTGAGTCAGGATTTCTACTACCTTTTCCGTTACGGCGCCATTGTATTTGGATTCAACCTCCGATGTAAACGCGGAAACGCCCACAACTGGGCGCGTATCCGTTTGTGTGTGGCCGGAAAGACCACACAGTAAACAGGATAATACTAAAACATAAATTCGCTTATCCATTGATTACAAATTATCGGATGTTTTAATCGTTTCAATCAAACTGTTGATCAGTTTTCCCTGTAAAACCAATTCGTCCGCGCTGAAACTCAAGGCGTCTTTTGTGTAATTAATGATGTTGAGCGCTTTTTTTGCTTTCATCGGATTTTTAACGCCCTTTACTTCATCGCCGGCTCCACTCAATTTTGAAGTAGCGTCGGTTGTCGCTTTTACATTCAGAGCGATGCGGGTGGATACTTCCAATAATTCCTCCACCGTCGGTTTTTTTACATTGACTTCGGTTACGCCGTCTATCGTTTGACCGATGGAACGGGTGTACAGATTAGGAAGCAATTCATTGATGGCCAACGTCTCGGTCAATATAACCGTAGCATCGCCGGCCAATCCGTCCACATTGCTTAATTCCGATTTAGCAGGACCTTTCGCTAATGTTTTTTGCAACTTCTCAATGTTTTTCAAACGTTTTACGTCTTTATACACCGAAAGTAACTGTTCGCGATTTCCTTCCAAATTTTCCTGGGCATACGCGCTGAACCTGAGTGTCGCAAAGGCGATCAACAAAAAAATACTTAATTTTTTCATAAATAAAATACTTAAAGATTTGCCTACTCTATGATACAGTTTTCGGCTTCCCTGTATATTACGATAATATTCCCTGTATCTACCTTTTCTAAATTATTCAACATTCGCAAACTCCATTTACCCTGACTGCGATAGATTTTTATAAATTTCTCGTTTTCATATAATAAGTTTTCCATTAATATTTCGGCGTCTGTTTCAAATATTTCAGCTAACTCTGTCATTCGTTTTTATTCTGTTCTTGAAACAGTTTCCCTGAAATTATCAAAGAACTCATTGCGCTAAAAAGCGTTTCAGGCGCTTTTTCACGACAAGCAAGAAGGCTTTTTATCTCGAAATATTGTCGTATATTTGTTGCACAGCATTTTATTTTATTCTTGTTTTTGCTTTACGTGATAAAATTAGTCTATTTAAATAATTTATTAAAACAATTTGCTGCTTTTTTTCTCTTTATTGCAATCTTTTTTCCGGTTTGCGAAAGTTGAATAAATAAAAAGCGCTATTATTCACAGGTGCATTTGATTAGTCGAACCGGCATCTGACTACGTCGATTTTGGCTCCGCCGATTTTCAATTCAATTCAAATTGTCGCAGGCATTCATGGCGCTCGAAAGTCCCGAAAGGACGTAATTGCCGGGCATGTTTATTTCACCCAATATATTATATTGGGCCGGGACATGGGAGGCTTTCAGCCTTGGCCTGACGGCTATGGGCATACAAGTTGGAATTGTGCGGCTGACTGGCAGATTCCTCTTTTCAGTCAGAATGACATGCGCCGGTTTGGGCAGATATTTCAGCTTCCTCATTTTCCTTAAACTCCTCAAATTCTTTAAATTACTTAATTAACTCGCTATCAAATCCAAAAGAACGGGGGCAGCCGGGTTTGGATGGCGTCACAGGCATAAAAAAGACCCTCCTTATTCGAATTCTATTCTGAATTCCGCTAATTGGATATAAAAAGGCGAAAATCTGTAATTGCTTATCCACCCGGATTCAATATATTTGTTGCAATTAAGTGTAGTTATAACAAACAAAATTCAGACTTATGAAAAAAGCGATTCTATCAGTAATCCTGCTTGCTTCCGGGTTGTTGTCCGGTTGCAGCAGTGAAGAGAGCGTCTCCAGACCGGAGACAGCAGGTCAGACAGGGACTTTGACTTTC
>JAISSD010000286.1 GCA_031273295.1 Prevotella sp. | reverse complement strand
TTAATTTTATAATTCACTGATAATATGCAGTTTATAATTCTCGTCTACATTAAACATCAAAATATGAATCGAGATAAATATTTGTAAATCAATTCGTTTTGGTACCTGAGTAGTTACATTCGTCAAGCGTTTGCGAGCTATTGGAAAAGAATTCCGTAAAACACAAAAAAGACGGCATTCCGGTTACTGTCGTGCTGGACAATGCCAGATACCGGCGTTGTGCGTATGTTGCGGACATGGCGAAAGAGTTAAAGATCGAACTGTTGTTTCTGCCTTCATACAGTCCGAATTTGAATATTATAGAACGTCTTTGGAAATGGACGAAAAAAGATTGCATCAACTGCAAATACTACAGCAAGTTTTCGGAATTTGTCGAGGCGATAAATCACTCTCTCGCGAAAACGGCAAACAAGGAAAACAGGGATGCTCTAAAGAGTCATTTGGCTCTCAATTTTAATTATACGATAACTCAATTTATGACCAAGTATAGTATACATAATTTGTTTTTTAAGGCCATAAGGAACTCGCAACATGTTCATGCTCTTTGACGCAACTTTTGCATGCCCGTTTCATAAATACGAATAATTTCTATTTTTGAAATACGGATTTCAAATATCTTACATTGGCTCCATAATTCTTTTTCACATTGTGAACATCCTTGACGTCCCGTGAACGCTCCACTACAAGCCAGCCGCTCCATCCCATTTTGTCCAGGGTTTTCCTTATCTCGAGCATATCGACAGCCGGATCGTTTTCGAGCCAGAAACCATCGGTATTGCTGGCATGTATCTGTACAATCCTGTCTTTTCCCAATGTATTCAATTCCTTGACAATGTTCCCGCCCCTTTTCAGTATGGAAGAGAAATTGACATAACTGCGAATGCCCGGGGAATTTATTCTGTCCACCAGCCTGGCTTCTTCTTTTGCGGTTAAAGTTGTTTCTATACCAATGATCATGCCGGCGGCTTCGGCTTTTTTCGCAACAACCTTCAAACGCTCCAAAACGACAGGGTATAATTCCGGCTCTTTTACCGGATCGCTCTGATTCCCCATCGGAAGAAAAGCTACTTTTACGCCCAAAGCCTTCATTGTAGCAATACATTCATCAATCAGCCGCTCATAATTTTCACGTCTGGCAAAAGATTGACCATAAAACGCCGACATGGCGATCGAGCTGAACCGAATACCCAAACGATTACATTCCGAGATGAACAACTTCTGAAAATGCTTTTCAGTCAACTTGTTATCAAAGGAAATACGTTTCCCCAATCCGCCCATATCCAATTCCAGTCCGTCGGCGCCAATTTCCCTGGCCAGTTCTATAGCTCCGATCTTCTGCCGTTTGAGCATCATCCAGTCACAAACCGATACTTTATATCTATTGTCGTTTACTACCTGTACTTCCTCCGTTTCCTTTATCGATGGCCACTTCATGTTCCCTATCTTCGACAACGCCAATTTATCGGGATCTATAACCACATGCTTGACGGACTTGCGCCTCCATGTGTAAACAACATGCACCATTCCATCACGGGCCTGAATCACAGACGGATAAGAATACTGACTTATTGGCGAATCTTCGAGGACAAGCGCCGCATGCCAGGTTTTACCGTCTTCCGAGACGGCGACATTAAGAGGAGTACGGGCGCCCTTGCCTTTTTTCAGAGTATCGTTTGGCAACACATGATTGTAAACGAGCAACTGGCGTCCATCCTGCAATGTCACGGCGTCAATGCCCGAATTATTGTTCGGCAACAAAGTTTTAGCCACAGGCGTCCATGTTTTGCCGTTGTCATACGACCATGATTCTCCGATCGCCCTTTCCTGTGTACGGCAAAGCATCTGCAAACTGCCGTCTTTATAAGTCAAGACAGCAGGCTGTATCGCATGGATCCCGTTCTCTTCGTTGACAGGCCCTGTCTTTTTCCATGTTTTACCAAAATCTTCAGTTACTTCCAGATGAACTTTCCATCCATTACCCTCGGCGCTCGATGGACACAGCAGCGTACCGTCTTTCAACAGTACCGGCTTGTTTTTTGCAGGACCGATAAAACCTTCGGGCAGATCACGAGGCGGAGACCAGGTAATTCCTCCGTTGTCCGAAGTTATCATCTTGCCTGTCCACCCGCCGACATTAGGCCCTACTTTGTAGTACAACTGCAATTCTCCGTCAGGAACCTGATACAATACAGGGTTCCATGCGGCATAACGAAGCGTATCATTTACTATTCCATTTGCAACATTTTGCGGCGCGGTCCATTTACCGTCTATTAAACGACTCACCCAAATACAAACGTCAGGATTGCGTTCTTTTGTTCCGCCAAACCAGGAAGCTACAAGACGTCCTTCTTTTGTTTCCGCTATTGCAGGTGCATGGCTTTCCGGAAAAGGAGGTTTTTGACAAATAAATTCATCTACCATGACGCCTTCTTTCCAGCGGTTTTGAGCTTCGCCATATTTGCAGACGAATGTATAATCTCCCGAACCGACTTCCAGATTGATGCGGCCCTCTTCTTTTCTCACGTATTTCAAGCCTTCTACCTGATGAACAGGCTTGCCGCTTTCGGTAATATCATCCGTATTGGCAGCCGGCAACAATAAATTGGCGCGACTATTGGCAGGAATCGTAACTTTCCACGTAAATATTCCATTTTCGAGTTTCCATCCGCTTTTCACCCAACCATACGGCGTTTTGTGAGACGCTTCGACACAACTTAGGTCTTCGGTAGGATTAGGTTTCATCCACAGCCATTTAAAGCCTTGATTTGCTTTATGGGTTTTAATCCCTGCCAAATCCTCGTACATCCAAACAACAAGATCGCCCAATAACATCACATGGTTATGCGAATTCATTTTAGGACTTGCCGTATCGCCATTCCAAAGCTCCCAAATAGTGGTAGCGCCCTGTTCGGTCATATATCCCCAACCGGGATAATCCTTCTGATTGGCAATAGCGTATGCCACATCGGCCCGGCCCCGTTTGGCAAGTTCGCGCATCAGCCATTGGGTTCCGATCACGCCTGTACTGATATGAAGTTTATCTTTATTAACGATTCTGTACAGCATATTCCGAAAAACAGTTTCTTCGTTTTCTTCATCCGCCATGCCAAAAGCCAGTGGAAGCAGATTTGCCGTAACCGTGCAGTTGCCGTATTGTCCGGTTTCGGCATTATAGAATTTCTTGTTGAAAGCTTTCCGGATATTTTCAGCCAAAACGTCATACTCTTCAATATCCCCTTCATTACCGGATATAGCAGCAAACTTCCGCAACAGCTCCAACAGTTTATAGCTATATGCGGTCGCAATCAATTCTCCGTCTGTTTTGCGTGCAGGGTCTCCCGAATGAATCAATTCTTTGGATTCGGGCGGCACGCACCAATCGCCGTATTTATCCCTGGTCAGTATACAAGCGGCCATATAGCGGTCTTTCATATACATGAACCATTTTTTCATGGAAGGATAATGTTCCGCTACAGGTCCGGGGTTTCCATATTGTTTGTATATCATATCCGCAACAAACAGATAGGTTCCCGGCCAGGTCATGTTATCACTGTAATAGATCTTGTAATACGGCGGCGCAATATCCGGCAACCGCCCTTCGGCAGTTTGCGAATCCCTGATATCGTCAAGCCACTTTATATATAGCCTTTCATTATCGAAAATAAAGCTTTCTCCCAAACAGCCGGTTGTATGATCGCCCAGCCACGGTTGCCTTTCGTCCCGTTGCGGACAATCGAGAGGCATTCCCTTATAGTTGCCATTGATGCTCCAACAGGCGTTTTTATATATTTGATCGAGTACCGGGCTGGATGTTTCGAAGGAGCCGGTTGTCTGCATATCATCGTACACGACTCTGCCTTCAAAGTCAGCTACCGAAGGCGTTCCGGGATAACCGGCAACTTCCATATAGCGGAAACCGTGCGTAACAAATCGCGGTTCCCACGATTCGGCGTCCCCTCCTTTCATTGTATATATGTCCGTAGCTTTGGCGCTTCGCAAATTAACCGTTTTCAAGCAACCGTTTTCATCCAAAGACTCTGCAAAACGCAATGTGATCTTATCCCCTTTTTTCCCTTTAGCCGTCAGTTTCACCCAGCCGGCCATATTTTGACCGAAGTCAACGATGAAAGTATCGGCAACCAAAGCTGTTATCTTTACAGGCTTGAGAGTCTGCATTACTCTCATATTTTCATTCATCTGGGCTTTTAGCGCGCCTCCGGGAGCTTCGACCATATCAGGCTTGAGCCATTTGCGGTCATCATAACCGGATTCGCTCCATTTTCCCAATTCTTTTGTTGCATCGTACTCCTCCCCGTCGAAGTCATTGTTAGAGCGGATAGGCCCGTCGGATGTTACTTTCCATGTATTATCGCTAACGACGGTTTGCCTTGTTCCGTCAGTATATTCAATTTCCAGTTGAAGAAGCATTTTGGGATAACCGAAAGTCTTAATCTTGTGAGGCTTATAGTTCTGACGCATATTATAAAAATGTCCGTTCCCAAGAATCGTACCTATTGCATTTCTACCCTGCCTGATCTGTGACGTCACATCAAAAGCATTATACATCACTGATTTGAAATAATCGGTCGGCCCCGGAGACAATACCCGGTCTCCGATCTTCTCCCCGTTGATATATAATTCGTAAAGCCCCAAACCGGATATGTATACCCTGGCCGAGGCTACGATCTTTTGGCTCGAAAATTCCTTGCGAAAAAACCGTGCGGATAACCGGGACGATTGAGTCTCTCTATCCCATGGGAATGCCTTGTCCAATCCAATCCATTTTGCCGTCCAGTCTGTTGTATTTACTAAGCCGACACTAAACCGGGCCGGACTGCTCCACAACGTTTCCTCTTTTTTAGCGTATACCTTCACTTTCCAGTATACCTTGCTCCGGCTAACAAGAGGCGCTCCGGCATAAGGAACCAAAACCGACTGATCGCTTTCAACCTTCCCCGAATCCCACAGATCCGCATCTTTTTCATTCAATTTGTCCAAAGTCGACGCGGCCAAAATCCGGTAGGCTGTTTGCCGCACATTTCGTTCTTTGGATTCAATGATCCAGCTCAATCGAGGCTTTATACTGCTTATCCCTTCCGGATCATCAAGCATTTCGCACCGAAGCTCCTTCACTTCCGAAGAAAAAGCCAATAATGAAATGCATAGAGTTATTACTGTGAGTATTACTTTTTTCATGCGTATATAATTTGTTTTTTAACGGTCATAAGGAACTCTAATATATTGGCTCCGCCGAAGGTTGTTTCATGCTCTTTGGCGCTACCTTTGCATACTCGCTCCATTTAAACTTGTTTTATTTGGATTCAACAGCTTCCAAATTATCTTTCACATAAGACGCGCCGGCGTCCGTAATAACAAGAACCTTGTCATTACCGGCCCTGTAACCCGAATCATGGATAAATGTTTTCTTTCCGTTATCGAACTCGCCAATATATTCCACTTGCCCGTCGACAGGACTATACCACCATGCTCTCTTCTTCGCTCCCGAGATTTTGGCCGGATCGACTTCCACCAGACGGTTTGTGTAATTATAGACAAGAATATAGTCATCCCCTCTTGTAGCGATCACACGCTCGTATTGCAATCCATTTGTACCCGGCAACACGGACTGATCGGGAATTCTCTCAAAGAACGGAAAAGCAAGCATCAGCTTTTTCAAGTATTTCATCTGTTGACATCCTTTATCATGAATAGCATCCCACCACGGCTTTTTAGCTCCAAAAGATGCTAGATAGCCCGGACGTAGCATCTGCATAGTAGAATTATGGCCGTAAGTGTGTCCGAAAGAACCTGCAAATACCGACCAATAGGCGTAACGACGCACATCTTCAGCCTGCCAGTACCGCTCATTGGTATCGTGCAATCCGTGAGGAATATCTTCGTAAGACGGCTCTCCGTCTATTACAGGTTTGAGCGGATCTACAGCCAGACTGCGTTCTGCAAAACGCCAGTTATCCTCTTCCGTATTTTCTTCGATCGGATAATCTCCATCGCCAAAACGCTGTCCATAGCGGCGATGCCCCGACTGAAACATATTAAAATCAAGCCAGGACTCATTATTGAACCATGTAGCGGATGTGGTACGCCCACGCGGGTGGAACGTCATCAAATGGTCCGGATCCGCTTTTCGGATAGTAGTTGCCAAAGCTTTCCATATCCCGGGTTCTACATCGCCCCGTATGTCCCCGCCAATGAACCATATTATATTCGGATACTTTTTATATCGTTCTGCAAGGAATTCGCCGTATTTTTCGGCGTCTTCCACAGTCATTTGTTTTTGTTGGACAGGGGTTCCCCATACACAAACTATGCCAATGTAAATACCGCTTTCCCGGGCCTGCTCCACAATATGATCCACATGCCGCCAATAGTTGTACTGCCCCGATTGATCCATGTCTTTAAAATCGAAACCGGACGGCAAGGCCCAATGCCCGTAAACATTCATTGCCCTGACAGTATGAAGTACGGATATCTGTATCACATTGTATCCGTTCTTTTTAGTTTCGCTTATGAAATAATCGACCTCGTCCCTGTTTGAACGCGACGGTAACAGCCATGCGGTTTCTCCCAGCCAGAAAAAAGGTTTTCCGTTTTCATGCTGTAGAAAACGTCTATTGCCGCTTACTTTCAATTTTCCGTTATCCCACGGCATTTCAGGTTTCTTCGATTCATTCCGGGCTATACCCGATAGCGTTACCAGACACAAGGCGAACAACAAAAGACCAGTTTTTTTCATGATATATGTTTATTTTTTCGTTTTTCTTTCAGATTTCCCGTTTTCTATTGCAGCCCAGATAAACGGAGCCACCGATTTAGGATCATTAACAATAACAGGTTCTCCGACATAATATTCAAACGAGCCGTCCCTGTATACTTTCTCTCCTCCCAGCCCTGCGACTGCACAACATCCGGTAATCGAATATGTATCGTCTTCTTCTTTTTTGACAAACTCCCTGACTAACCCGTCAAAACCTTTATCGGCGACAGTTTTGTATTCCGGCCCGATATAACCTCTATCCATGGCCTTGTAAAGAAAATACACAAACATGGACGAGGCCGACGACTCCGGATAATTTCCTTCCTTGTCTCCCATATTTGTCACCTGATACCACACTCCCGATCTTTCATCCTGCCATTTCACAATGCCTTTGGCAGTCTTGTCAACAAGAGCTACAATATCTTCATATCCCTCGTGATCCCGGGGTAAACAATCAAGCGCATCGACCAATGCCATCGCATACCAACCGATACTTCTGGACCAAAAATTAGGGGAACGGCCTGTCGTCCGGTCGGCCCATTTCTGTTCTTTGCTTTCGTCCCAGCCATGATAGAACAGTCCTGTTTGCGGATCATAACTATTCTTGTCCATCAGGCGAATTTGCTTCACTGCTTCATCAAACATTTCGGGATGATTGAATTCTTTTCCATATTCAGCCAAAAAAGGCGAAGCCATATAGATCCCGTCGAGCCACATTTGGCGCGGATAAATTTTTTTATGCCAGTAGCCGCCTTCGGTTGTTCTCGGATGCCTGTTCATTTGCATAACCAGCGTATCTATTGCCGTTTTGTAACGGACGTCTCCGGTCGATCTATACAAGCGGAATAATATTTTACCCGGATTAATATTGTCGATATTATATTTGTCCATACTGTAAGTCTTGATCTTCCCTTCTTTCGAAACAAGACTGTCTGCATAACCTTTCGCATAATTATAATAAACGCTGTCTTGCGTATAATCGAACAGATCGAGCATGGCCTTTGCCACGCATCCGTGCGTATAACCCCACCGTGGAGACTTGGCTTTTTCTATCATCCATGCTTCAGGAAAACGTTTCATTTCCGACCGGGCCATCCTTACCGCCCATGATTCCTGTCCGCTTGCTTCATTCTGTTTGCAATATGTCCCAAGCAAGGCGGCACCGGCAATGAAAAACAAAACAATAACGCTTCTCTTCATTTTATATTAACGATTAATTTGTTATTTTGAAATGGTATGTTTTTTTCTGTTCCGTACCCAGATCATACATGCCTGCATATTTATTTACCTTTGGTTTTTCAATCTTTAGCGTGGCTTTATCCGAGATCAAAGGCTTTTGTATTTCCGGAGTATCGAAAAGCCTGTTCGGATTATTTCCTTTCGCTATTTTAATGCCGTTTCCTTTCAAGCGGCCGGACGTTTGTATCCGGCAGTTACCGCCATAACGGGAATAGACCGCAAGAGCGCTCACTTTACCGTCTTTCCAGTCCATATCGATAACAAAGCCGCCTCTTGCCACCAGTCCTTTCACACTTCCCTCTTTCCACGCCGAGGGTAAAGCGGGAAGCAGATGTATAGATCCATCGTGGCTTTGCATTAGCATTTCTGCGATACCGGCTGTACAACCGAAGTTTCCATCTATCTGAAACGGAGGATGGGCGTCGAGCATATTACTGTAAGTTCCTCCTTTTTTCTTTTCGCCGGTCGCCAGATCCAATTGACTGGCAAGTAATTTATAAGCGTGGTCTCCATCCAAAAGGCGAGCCCATAGACAGACTTTCCATCCCATAGACCATCCTGTCGAAGGATCTCCGCGATAGATCAGAGAATTTCTGGCTGCCTCGAACAATTCAGGCGTGCGAACAGGGGATATCTGGTTGCCGGGATACAATCCGTACAAATGCGACACATGCCTGTGCTTGTCTTCCGGCGAGTCCCAGTCATACAACCACTCTTGCAGCTGGTTATGTCGACCTATCTGCATAGGAGGCAATTTGGCCCGTTTTACTTTCAAAGTATCGGAAAAAGCCTTGTCAACTCCCAACAATTCCGACGCTTTTATCACATTGGAAAATAAATCGAACACCAGTTGATTATCCATTGTATTGCCGGCCATTATTGTCGCTTTATTTCCACTTCCGGCATGAGCGTTTTCAGGAGAATTGGACGGCGACACTACCAAGCGGTTATTGACAGGTTCTTCAATAAGAAAATCGTTAAAAAACATGGCCGCGCCTTTCATTACAGGATAAACGGATCCAAGGTATTGCATATCTCCGGTATATTCGTACCTGTACCACAAGTGCTGACTAACCCATGCTCCTCCTGTCGGCCACATGCCTGATGCAGCCCTGTCGACAGGTCCGGTGATTCGCCATATATCCGTATTGTGATGAAGCGCCCATCCTCTGCTATTATACATAAGCTCAGCCGTATGACTGCCTGTTTCGGCAACTTCCTTCACCATCTGCAACATCGGATCGTGCATTTCCGACAAGTTGGCAACCTCCGCAGGCCAGTAATTCATTTCCACATTGATATTGCAGGTATATTTACTGTCCCACGACGGAAGATAACGATCGTTCCATATTCCCTGAAGGGTAGCCGGTTGCGTATCCGGCTGGGAACAGGCAATCAACAGATAACGCCCAAACTGAAAATACAATGCAGCCAGTTCAGGATCGAATGTTTGCGAAAATTCCTTGATCCTTACATCAGTCGGTCTGTTTGACGCTTCCGTCTTACCCAAGTCCAGAGACATACGGTTCATGTATTTTTGAAAAAATACCGTGTGTTCTTTTTTGGCTTTTTGATAATCTTTTGAAAAAGACCGGTTCATATACTCCTTGCATTTCTTTGTCTTGTCTCCCGATATATCTTTGTAATTGACAAAATTGGTCGCAATGGCAATATACAGGATAACTTCGTCTGCTTTGTCTATCGATATTATATCGTCCGAAATATGACAGTTACCTCCTGTAACCCTGGGTTTCACCCGTGTTTCCAACTGCACTTTACCGCTTTGTTTTTCGTGGGCGGGAGTAATGGCTGTCAGCACAAGCTGATCATCTTCCATCATTCTCTCTACTTTTTCTTGCGGGGTGGTCAAGAGTATGTTGCATGAAATACTCCCGGCCCTGTCTGCCGTTAATCTCACTATTATAGCCTGATCCGTAAATGATGTGAATATTTCGCGTTTATATGTTATTCCATTTGCCTTGTATGTCACGTTAGCTATGGCGTCGCTTATATTCAGATCGCGATAATAATCCGTATATCCGTCATGTCCGGGAAAAGAAATAAAGATATCTCCCATGGTCTGATAAGGCATGCCATGATTTTTAGGAGACATTATTTTGGCAGTGGCCAGATCCTGAGCTTCGATATATTTCCCTTCAAATATTAATTGCCGGACTTTATCCAACACGCCGTATTCCAGCTTGTGGGCATTGCTATTGGGCGATCCGGCCCATATTGTTTCCTCATTCAGTTGCAAGTGTTCTACCGCAGGGCCGCCAAAGACCATAGCCCCCAGCCGCCCGTTACCGAGGGGTAATGCCTGATTCCAGTCAAGAGCCGGCTTATCGTACCACAACTTTAAATTTTCCTGCGCACCGGGTTGCAACACAGAGCAAAACAACAGGGGCAACAATATTCTTTTTATCATCATTTGTATATAAATTATTCGATCATACCGGCATTTTTCAGTACCTTCAGCAATGCTTCCTTTCCCTTGATTGCATTGGCCGGAAGTTTTTCGCCTTTTTCTCCGAATGTATACATCCGGGATTCTTTCTCTACAACTACTTTTGCTTCATCAACCCTGTTCATATCGAGATTGAAATGCCCGGCTATGAACCGATACGACGCATTGCGTTTAGAAGGCCCGTAATCATGCCCCTCTTCCTGAAAATGAATATTTTCCAGATTATTCCCTGCATTATAAAAGCCATAAGTCCTTTTCAGGAACGGCAGTTCCAATTCGGGAACGGTATGCGTCCAGTCTTTACCGTCCGACAATATCAATTGAGGCTTGGGGGCAAACATGGCCGCTATTTCCGCATTATTCGTTCTGTTTCCGCACAGGTGGGCAGGCATGCCGCTTTCGCAAGGACACCCGCCTGCAAAATGGGAAGACAACATAACAACAGGTATGCTCAACGAGATACGGTCATCTATCGCAGACGCCATCATAGCCATGCTTCCGCCGCCCGATCCCCCGGTAATACCTACCCTGCCGGGATCGGCCTCTTTCAAAGACAGTAGATAGTCCAGTATCCTCAATGTATTTAATATCTGGATTGTGTTTGCCGCACTCATGCGATGCAAGCCGCCATCAAACTGCAAAAGACTTTCACCCCAGGCAAACAAATCCCAACTTGCAGAAATCGATCCCATACGAGCCTGAGTCGCACAACGCTTTTGTTGGTCTTCGCGGTAACGTCCCAAGCCGAAATGTCCATTCGGATTGAGTATGACAGGGCATTGTCCTTTTATTTTTTCCGGTTTATAGATAGAACCGCAAACATAGACGCCGGACAGGGTTTCTATTGCAAAATTTTCAACCGTATATCCATCATATTTCCGTTTCGGCGTCAAGATCACTTTAGAATCAGGCGCGACAGGCATCGGGGATATTTTTAAAGCCTTAGGCAAGCATGCCTTGATTTCGGCTTTGCGTTTCGCCCAGCTATCCTTATCGTCATAGAGCGTTTCCAGATAATCCAGAAATCTCTTGCCTCCGGTTTCGCCGGTACGGGCATATTCAAACTGCTTGATCTTGTATTTGCCGTTGTCCATCACAAAAGTATAATCGAAAGGCGCCAATACCGCATCGAGGGATTCTTCGGCGCTCCATGGTTTAATGCGCCAGTCGGCATATTTCAGAATCTTGCCGTCGATCATTTTCCTGTCGTATTTGATCTTGATATTGAATTGGATCTCAATATCGGCCAATATGTCTGCCAACGGCCGGGAGTAAGCGCTATCGGACGTCTGAATATTCCGGGAATAAACGGAAACGACCGACAGGATACAAATCAAAAATGCATGTATTCGTTTTTTCATACCGATAAAGATCCTTGAATAAAAAACACAGGGTATTATTCTTCCATGATATTGGCCGCCTTTTCCGAATCAATCCTTTTTTCAATCGGAACGGACAGCCTGTCCAGATAATTATTCTTCAGAATGACGCCGTCCGTTTCCGGCCCTTCCAGTTTGATAAATGATCTGCTTCCGGCTTCGGGAAAACATCCATGAACAAACATATTCTTTACATTCGTAACTTCAAAAACAGATTCGCCGGCTAAGGGTTTCGGATTATATACATTGTATATCCTGACGTTCGAGGCTTCGCTTATTTTATACGCGGCTCCCGTTTCCGTACTTACTCTGACGTTTTCGAGCGTTATATTTTTTGCTTTGTTTATTTCAAATCCTGTTTTGGCGGCAATATTTATATCCGTAAATGAAATATCCGATACGGGAGCTTCCTCGAGTCCCGACACCTTGCAAGCCATATTAACATCCGTACCTGTCAATCCCGATATATGAATGTTGCGGAAAACCGGCGTACGATCCGATAAAGGCTCGGCCGGCATATTCGAATAAAATAAATCGAGCGTAATAGCCTCTTTCGTTATATTCTTCATTACAATATTGCTCGCCCGTATTTCTTCCACGATTCCGCCTCTACCTCTTGTCGATTTGATGCGTATACCCCTGTCCGTACCATCAAAAACACAATTTGATATGGAAACCTTCCTTACATCCGCCGACATTTCACTGCCTATTACTACCCCTCCATGCCCTGCAAGCATCACACAGTTAATTATGGTAATATTTTCGCAGGGGGTAGCAAATTGACGGCCTTGCAGGTCCCTCCCTGATTTCAGTGTAATGCAATCGTCCCCCACCGTAATATTACAGTTGGCTATGATCACATTCTTGCAGGATGAAGGATTTATACCATCCGTATTGGGCGCATCCGGGTTCTTTATGGTTACCCCCAACACGCTTACATTTTCACAAAATTCAGGATTGACTGTCCAAAAAGGAGAATTGATAATTGTCACCCCTTCTATCTTGAAATTCTTGCACCTATACGGTTGTATCAAAGGCGGACGAAAGAATCTCTTTGACAGGGTACGCTTCCAGTCGGAATTTTCTTCTACGGCGAAGTTCGGGTTTTCCTGCTCCCACATTTTCCGGTATTTCTCCAGTTCATTTTCGAAAGCCCCGTCTTTATTTGCTCCTTCCACGACAAATGTTCCATTCCACCATTTCCTGCCGTTGCCATCTATTGTACCCTCGCCTTTGATGGTGATATTATCCTGTTCACAGGCATAGAACATCGGGCAAAAGTTTTTCATGACAACTCCTTCGTAACGCATTTCCACAAATGGAGCGTACTCGGAAAAATCGTCTGTAAACTTGATAGTGGATCCGGCCTCCAGATCGATCGTTATATTGCTTTTCATCACAATCGGCCCTGTGAGGTATACGCCTGACGGAAAAAACAAAGTACCGCCTCCACCGGCAGACAATTTTTCCATAGCCTTTCTTATAATTGCAGTATTTGACGTTTTACCGTCCGCTTTTGCTCCGAAGACTTTCATATTAACAGTTTCCGATCTGGATATCAAACAAAAGCAAAAAAGGGTAATAAACAAAAAGTATTTTCTCATGGAATATTATTTTAACAGGTTATCCAGTTTCTCTACTGCTACTCTCACTTTTTCCTTTTCAGGTTCCTTGAATAAATTGAACGGCTGCGCCAGACAATCGCTACAAATACCTTTCAGGGCCAATGCCGTTTTGATACCTTTTATATAACTGGACCCGAAACGGCCGATGCTATACAATTCCCGACTGACGCACATCATTTTGTTTTGCAATTCCATCGTTTTATCCACATCCTTATTCGCGGCGGCATTATACACATCCACAAATATTTCAGGATATACATTGGCGCCGCCCGAAACGCCCCCGCAAGCGCCCATAAGTACTGCCGAAGCCATCATCTCCTCAGGCCCTATAAATAATCCGAAGCCGGGATCATCTTTGAACAGGGTCAACAACTTGCTGAAGTACACGCCGTTGGACGAACTGTCTTTCAATCCTGCGATGTTTTTATGCTTCGACAAAGCCATAACGGTATCAGGCTCTATCATTGTTTTAGTATGCGACGGCATATTGTAAAGATAAAGCGGTAATGGAGATCTATCAGCCAGTAACTCATAATATTCGACCAGTTCGGGTTGACCCAGGGCAAAATAATACGGAGGAGCGGCCACTAAAGCCGTTGCCTTGCTTGCAGCCGCAATTTCGGCAAGTTTAATGCTTTCATAGACCGAAGTATCCGTTATTCCTACCAACACAGGAACACGCCCGTTTACCGACGCGCATGTCCGCTTGACAAGCCCGGCCTTTACGCTTGTACTCAGATGTTGGGCTTCACCTGTCGTACCCAGTACGAAGATACCGCTGACGCCCCCTGCTATGAGGTATTCAACCAGATTATCCACTCCTTTGACGTCCAATACATCGGTATCTGTCAAAGGCGTGATCATGGGAGGTATGATCCCCCTGAGCTGACGAGTAGAACTATTTGAATTCATTTTTTTTGTTTTATTAAATTTAATCTTCTGTTTTATTTATTACAGTTGGTTTCAAAACAGTTAGCTGCAATACAATGGCAACAAGCACAACAATGCCCAGTAAAGCAAAATCGCGGCCTACATTCCCCGCATCAATGGATTTCCCCATAAAATCAGTGATCACCGCTCCGGCCGAAATTCCTGCCAGATTCATCAGTCCATATCCTGTAGCTCTGTAGCGCGGCGAAACAAACTGACATAGTACAGGCATATTGTTCACATCGAACATACCGAAACCAAGTCCGAAAAAGATAGCCCCCGCAACAATGGTCAACAAGCTGTTTCCAAATGCCAACAGCAATAATGCAGGCAATGTAAGCGCCAAACCGATCACACCGGTATAGATACGGCCTTTTACATTCTTGTGCACCCATCTGTCAGACAGATATCCTCCAAGAAGGACGCCTGCCAACGAGGCCATTGCAATAGTGACGGTAGCCATAGGGCCAGCCTGTTCCATATCGATATTCAAAATATCCGAAAACAATGTCGGCAACCAATTCTTCGTGGCCCAACCCGGCAAGCTCGGAGCCGAAAAATAGAATAAAATTACCCAAAAAGAAACATTACCCAATAAAATTCCAAGCCCTTTAAATATGGACGGGAATGATCTTTTCAATGATCTTTTCCCTCCGGGTTGAACAGTATAAGCCTTGTGTTCTTTCAAGAACAAGATCAGCGCCATACAATAAACTATCCCAATCAGGCCAAAGGTATGAAACGCGCCCTGCCACGAAAGACTTCCGGCTACCACTGCGCCGAAACCGCCCAAGGCCTGTCCCAGATACACGCCTGTCGTATGAAAGCCTACGGCAAGAGATCGCGTTTTTCCCTGATGGTAGTCTGCTATAAGCGACAATCCTGCCGGAATATAGAAAGCTTCGCTAATACCCATTACAGCGCGTAAAACATACAACTGATCGAAAGTCGTGGCATAGCCCATTAATAAAGTTACGGCAGACCAGGTGAAAAGGCTTCCTACAATAAGCCACTTACGGTTCAAGCGATCTGCTATAACTCCGGAAAGCGGACTCATGAAAGCGTATATCCACAAGAAAATAGCCATTAGGCGACCAAAGTTTGTCGCAGACGCCAATTCCGATATATCTTCCATTATCGATGGACGCATGGTCGATAGCATCTGCCGATCCATATAATTCAGCAACGCAACAAACCAAAGCATTGCCACAACCAGCCAGGGATACGCTTTCTTGCCTTTCATATTCATTCCGGTATTTTACTTGTATAACGAGCCAAATGCCGCGCAAGCTCTGTAATCGGAGCCTTCAATATCCGAACCGAAAGCTGTCCATGCCGCCGGACGAAAAATATTTTCTTCATCAACGTTATGCATGCAAACAGGTATCGATAACATGGAAGCCAATGAAACAAGGTCGGCTCCGATATGCCCGTAACTAATGGCTCCGTGATTTGCGCCCCAATAATTCATGACAGAGTAAACATCCTTGAAATGGCCTTTTCCCGTAAGCCGTGGCACAAAGAACGTACTTGGCCATGTTTTATCGGTACGTTTATCTATTTTATCAAACACCTCATCCGGAAATGTTGCAGTCATGCCTTCTGCAATCTGCAACACAGGCCCTACGCCTTTTACCAGATTCAGGCGACACATCGTTACCGGCATTTCCGGCAGGGTAAGAAACTTGGAAGAATAACCTCCTCCTCTGAAATATTCAAGCGACGCCGGATACCATTTAGTAGCATCCAACATCCTGTCCACTTCATTTTCGGCTATTTCCCAAAACGGCTTCATCACAGGCCTGCCATCCTTCGATTGGCGGCCCGTACCATCCAAAGTACAGGATCCGGAATTAATAAGATGAATTGCGCCCTTAGCCAGCGTTCCTTCCGGTTTCCAGCCTGTAACGCGTTCTATGGATCCGGGACTCCAATAGGTTCTTACATCTGCAAATATCTGGGCCGTATTTGTCAACAGATTTCCAAACAGCATGCCAATACCATTCAAATGATCGTCTTCCGTAGCAAAAATAAACGGAGCCCGTATGCCGTTCCAGTCGAATGAAGAATTAAGGATCGCTTCCGTAAAGTCTCCATTGGGAAGGAAATCCGTCCACTGCCTTTGTCCCTGAAAACCTCCCGCTATGGCGTTATGCCCCATAGCCTCTTCGCCATAACCTGTTTCGTTGAGTTTGTCGTTTCCTGTCATGAGATCTCTTATGACAAGAGTCATTTTCACGACAAATTCCCAATCTTTGTCTTTTTGTTCGCGCGACCTTTTCAGGTGTTCGGGATTGTAGTCTTCGCCTTCGTTTACCGCGCAATTTTTCTTTGTCCACACGAGGGCTTTATTATACTCGTCCTTGTCGTATATCTCTAACTGGATACGGCGAAGAACCTCGACACAATCCACATATTCGGCTCTCATGCCTAAATATTCCTGAAGAAATTCCGGATTTACGATCGAGCCGGCAATACCCATCGAGACCGAACCGATAGCCAGATACGACTTTCCCCTCATGATTGCGACAGCCAATCCGGCTTTGGCAAAACGCAATAATTTTTCCTGCACGTCTGCAGGGATGGTCATATCGCCCATATCCTGTACTTCATGTCCATAAATACCAAATGCAGGCAATCCTTTCTGGGCATGCGCCGCCAAAGCCGCGGCCAGATACACCGCGCCGGGACGCTCTGTTCCGTTAAAGCCCCAAATTGCTTTGGGGATCAGCGGATCCATATCCATAGTTTCCGAGCCATAACACCAACAGGGAGTAACAGACAATGTAAGGCCCACATTTGCATTTTTAAATTTAGCGGCGCAGTTTGCGGCTTCTTTCACTCCGCCTATACAGGTATCGGCTATAATACATTCGACGGGGGAGCCATCCGGATAGCGCAGATTTTCCGTATAGAAACGGGCTACATTTCCGGCTATATTCATTGTTGTTTCTTCCAGGGACTCCCTTATACCTTTTCTACGTCCGTCGATAATCGGACGGATCCCTATTTTAGGATATTCGTTATTGTTTTTCATGTGTATATAATTTGTTTTTAACGGTCGCACGGAACTCGCAACATACTGGCTCCGCCGAGCCTTGTTTCATGCTATTTGGCGCTACTTTCGCCTGCTCGTTTCATGATTTCACGTATTTATTTTTTTTCTGTATTCTTTTCTCCGAATTCCGTTTGCTGCAACTCGACTTCATTCAAAGTTTTTTGTTTCTCGGCCTCCGTCAATTGCCTTCTGTATGAAGATGTATAAACCGATGCCTGATCAATACGTGGTTTTTCCGAATAGATCAACGGATACCCGGAAGCTATACTTTCCAATTCAATATCAGCGGGAGCCGGCGCATGTTCTCCTTCAAACAGCGCTCTTGCACATACTTTTATTTTTCCGGGATCCAATGTCGACCTGACCAGTACCGGAGCCGAACCAAATTCGACAGCGCGCGGATTCGCCCCGATAATATCATCTCCAATAATCTCTCCTTCACCTGTCACTGTAAAAAAGATTTGTTCCCTGGCCAAACGTTTCACATTCCCTTCATCATCCGTAACTTCACAGATCACAGGTATGAAATCGGAACCGTCGGCTACCAGGCTTTGACCTTCGTTGTCAATTGACAATCTCAACTTCGTAGATCTCCTGGACGGCTTTTTTGTTGCAGAACAAACAACTTTCCCGTCAATCAAGCCTTCCGCAACAAATGAAACTTTTTGCCAATCCTTTTCCACATAAGGATATATTCTCATTTTATTAAAGTCATATACATTCTTGAATGTGACCGGAGGATTGGGCATTCCAAACTTTTGCCGCGGTACTTTCCGAACCAAAGTATCTGTTCCATACATTATTAACCGCACTTCATCGCAATTGCTGAACACGGTAACATCAGGACTGGAAAAAGGAGATATTTCATGGGCGATAAAAACCATGGGGCCTGTATCCGGATATTTCAAATTCGCATTCACCTGACTCCTGAACATGTAACAAGAATATTTCGGCTGGCGGAAAGCATCCATCAGGCCTCCCCAATACGGATCCGGATGATATCCCCGTTGATGGTCGAAAGGGTGCCACAAGGCGCCTCCTATAAATTGCCGGTCTTCAGGATACATTTCATTATACGCTTTTGCCAATTGAAGAGCCTGAACAAGCAAGGGACCTTCTCCCCAGCTTCGGGAAGCCCTGTTATTTGTATTATGAGCATACCAGTCATCAACATTTTCTCCAAATTCACGGGTGAAAATACATTGCTTGAAGTTACCCGCATCTTTGGGCCATCCGTAAACAACCTCATAGTTGCCGGCAACTCCGGCTGAATGATGATCGGCCACACACGAAGAACCGGGATATTCGGCATGGGTTATTTCCTGCGCTTTCAGTGAAAACTCCAAAGGAAAGCGGGTTTCATTCAATACGGGTTCCCACATCAAAACAGATGCATGATTGCGGTCGCGGCGTATCATATTCCTGATATCATCGTAAACATGTTCGGCAAATCGGGGATCCTTGTTCCAATATTGCCACCCGGGAGTGGCTACAATGACAAATATTCCCAATTCGTCGCACGCATCCATAAATGAAGGGTCTTGAGGATAGTGAGCGACTCTGACCACACGGCATCCGGCGTCTCTCAACTTTTTGGCGTCACGCCAGTGCTGACTGTTCGGGACGGCATTGCCAACATAAGCATAATCCTGATGACGATTGCCGCCAATCAGTCGATCCGCCAACTTACCATTCAACCAAAAGCCGTCTTTTCCCTTAAACTCGGTTTTTCTTATTCCTATCCGGGTAATCCCGCCATCTAACGGAGCGCCGTCCGAAGCGAAGATTCTCGTTTCCACTTTATACAAATACGGAGAATCGGGATACCAAAGAACAGGATCGGCTATCATTATTTTTTGTGTATCCTGTTTTGATTCCAACGTTTTTAAAAACAGTCGGGAACTCATGCTTTTTACAGTATTGCCATCCCGATCGGTTATTTTATTCTCGACAATAACACTCGCGTTTTTATCGCTTCCATTAACAATATCGGCGCTGATAACGACTTCCGCTTTTTTATCGCTGATCTCTCCATACCGGACAAAAATACCGCCCCCTGCAATTTTATCCGCTTTGTTCGGATCTGTCAGATGTATCTTTGATGTGGTTATCATCCAAACGTCGCGATAAATTCCTCCGTGATATGCAAAATCAAGGCTTGCCTGCTTTTTACCCGGCGGAAAATTCCCGTCATCGGAATTATCCGTCATCACTGCTATCAGGCACCTGTCCCCCGGTTTGACTCCAAAAGCGGTCAATTCCACGCTGAATGGCAGATAGCCTCCGAAATGCTCCAATACTTTTTTTCCGTTAAGATATACAACGGATCTACCCATTGCAGCCTCAAAGTATAAATTTACAAGTTTATCTCTGAAAGAATCGTTTACCGTAAAATGTTTACGATACCAGGCCGGACCTTGATAATTGCGACTCCCGCTGGCCTCGACCGGCATCAATTGCACGGTATGGGGCGTAGATATCACATCCCACTTGGAGTCGTCAAGATCCACTCTTTCCGCGCCCTCCACATCTCCTTTCATAAACCGCCACCCTACGTTGAAATTAAAGATCTCACGACCGGAATCCTTTAAGTAAAAAAAACCGCCGACAGAAAAATCAGGTTGACCGGCGGCAGTCAGGAATGCCGAACCGAATAAACAGATTAGCGTATATGCAAGTAAACGTATCATAATTTGTTCATGTGTATATATAATTTGTTTTTTTAATCGCATGGAACTCGCAACATATTGGCTCCGCCGAACCTTGTTTCATGCTCTTTGGCGCAACTTTTGCATATTCGTTTCGCGCCGGCATAAACTCTTTGGTCATAAAGAGCCTCTGATTATAAATTTTGTTGGCGTATATGTTTGAATTCTGTTTCTCGTTTTTATATATTCCGCCGCTATCTTGCCCATTTGTTTAAAATCCGTGGATATTACGCTTATACCGTTTTCTATCACTTCAAGCATCGGAGCGTCATTGAATGTTACCAACCCTACATCTTTACCCAATTCATAATTTTGTAAGCGGCATATTTTCACTATCTGTATCATATCGATATGACGCGCCGCAAGATACGCCGTTTCGGGTAATATGTCAAACGAATTCAATTCCCTTGTAATAATACTGTATTTCAGGTTGTTATCATCACAGAAGCTCTCAAAATAGGGAATACAACTTTTGGGATGCTCCGATTTGGAGTTAAATACAAAGCATATTTCCCTGTATTTTTGGAATTTATGCAGAGCCGAAGTCATACAGTCATACAAGGTAGTATCAAAACCTTGACAAACATACGAGAACTTGTCTTTTTTAAATTTCCCCAAATCTATCAATAACACCTTGCTGTTATCCAATCTATCCAGGATTTCCGGATAAACGTCATTTTCTATATTGGTTATCAAATACAGGTCATATCTGCCTATACTATCCAGTATGATATTGTTGAACGACCGCTTGTTATAATGATGAAAATATAGATCCAATCTGTAATTCAACGGTAAATTGGCAGTCAACTCCTTATAGAGATTTTCCTTGTACGGGCTGAATATGTCAAATAACACAAAAATATTGTTGACCGTATTTGATACGAAATAACCTCTCGTCGGAGCCGATTCGATAATTCCTTTTTCCTTCAATTCCTGAAAAGCTTTATATACCGTATCGCGTGCAAGCCCGTATTTCGAACTTATTTTATTTATAGAAGGCAACACATCTCCCTCCTTGAATTCCCCGTTCGAGATCGACGTCCGTACAGCGTCGGCCAGTTGTTTCACTTTACTTTTATTCTGATCAAAATCCAATACCATGATTATTTTATTCTATTAAGCTATCGAAATCGCAAAGGAACCGGCGAATTTTAATCTATCCTGTTCTATTCTATTCTATCCTGATTATGCAAAGAAAAGTATTTTTTGATTAACTATCAAAATTACTGCAATATGTTTTTAAACATTTACTTTTATTTTCCGCATATGATATTTTTATGATATATTTGCAGCCATCAGTACAGCACAGCACAGTACATAAAACCAGGTTTAGTAACCAAACAACATAAAGTAATATAATGTTTAACTTAAAAAAAATTTAATACAATGACAAAAGCCGGCGCCCACACTCCTGATACTTTGAATCAGGGCTAATTTTAATTTATTTAAAGTATACTAATTTATTAAATTATTTCATTTTTTTTATCATGAAATATACACACTCAATCAAACACAAAATTGTGTTTCTAAAAAAAAGAAAAGATATGCAAAGACTGGTATTATTGTTTTTATGCTGTTTTACTTTCTCTATGCAGATATTTGCTCAGCAGTCGATTAAGTTGTCCGGTACAGTCATGGACGAATCGGGAGAACCCGTAATCGGAGCAAGTGTAATGATCCTGAATACCGCGACCGGTACTTTAACCGACCTCGATGGCAAGTACTCTCTGACAATCCCGTCCAACGCAACGGTGAAAATTTCTTATATAGGCTATATAACCCAGGAGATTCCCGTAAAGGGAAAAACAACATTAAATGTTGTACTAAAAGAAGATTTAAAACTACTGGACGAAGTTGTAGTCGTCGGATACGGCACGCAAAGGGTAAAAGACCTTACCGGAGCGGCGACCGCCGTAAAAATGGACGATATTGAAAATCTACCCGGCGCCTCCATTGTGGATGCATTAGCGGGACAAGTAGTAGGATTAAACGTGACCCAAAGTAACGGACGTCCCGGCGCTACCGGTACTTTGAGCATCCGTTCCCCGGCCCCGGCCCTTACAGCAAATCCAACTTTCGGCCCATTGGTTGTTATTGACGACGTGGTGCAAGTAAGTGAATTGGGCGAACCGGATATGACCGCTTTTAATATGCTGGATCATTCTGAAATCGAAAACATTACCGTATTGAAAGATGCTTCGGCTGCTATATACGGTTCACGCGCTTCTTCAGGCGTCATCTTGGTAAAGACCAAACGCGGGCATATGGGCGCTCCCAAGATTTCTTACTCTACCAAGTTAGATTTCGCAGACGCCGTCAGCCATACCAAGACAATGAATGCTTACGAAACAGGCATATTCACTAACCGGATGTTCCGCCAAACTAAAACCAATGGTGGAACTGATCGCGATAATTATCTATACTCTGATGCAGAATTGCAAGCCATGAGAGGTTTAAATCACGACTGGTTGGACGAAGCATGGAGCGCCTCTTTATCACAACGCCATTCCTTGACAGTAAGTGGAGGTAGCGATAAAGCTACATTTTTTGCCGGACTTTCCTATCAGGATCAGGAAACAAATCTGGGTAATGTGCAGGATTTCAATAAATGGACATTCCGTGCAGGCGGTGAAATGAAAGTAGCTGCCGGACTGAAACTCTCTGCTTCAGTTGCCGGAAACACCAGCAAAAAAGTAAACGCGAAAGAGCAGGCGAAGTTCACTTCAGGGCCTTGGGGAAATCAGCCCGCTTCGCAAGATTATGCCATACTTCGCCATATGCCAAAGTATATTCCGATTTCAGTAGACGTGTTGCAAGAAGATGGTTCTACAGAGGAATTTTACACATCACCCTGGGTAGGACCCCATAATGTGAATACCAGCACCGATGCAAATGTAAATACTGGCTTTGCCGTGTGGAATTTTTTCGCTACCGAAGCCTCTAAAGCCAGAGTAGAGAATGAAGAAAACGGCTATAATGCCAACTTCTCGCTGACTTACGATGTACCTTTCCTAAAAGGTTTATCTTTGAAAGCATCTTACGCATTAAGTTATGGAAATACCCTGGTTCATGATGTAGGCGATTACTACAAACTGGCACGGGCAACCAATACAAACGAAGCAGATCACCATCTTGTCGGCGAAGGTACTACCTATGACTATATACAATACGGCAGAAGTTCCAATATAGATAACCAGCCTAGAGTCGTCTATCAAAAAGCGACACGCAAAAGCGAACAAATGAATTTCATGGCAACGTATGACGGTACATTCGGCGAACACAACGTTTCGGCGACAGCTGTAGTGGAACGTGGCGAAGCAAGCGGTAATTCCCTTCAACTCCTTTATAAAGGCCCTTGGGATTCATACAACGGCGTGAGTAGTTCTGCCGGTACTTTAAGTTCGACGGGAACAGACAATTACTTCACACGTTCAGAAAGCGGATCGCTGTCCTACATCGGACGTATGAACTATAAATACGGCAACCGCTATTTGGCGCAATTCCTGATTCGTTCGGATGCTTCTACCAAGTTTGCACCTGAAAACTATTGGGGAACATTCCCTACGGGGTCATTGGGTTGGGTACCTTCCGAAGAAAAATTTTTCCAAAACAGCCCGCTGTCCAAGTATTTCAATTATCTGAAAGTACGCACCAGCCTGGGTAAGACCGGTAAAGACAACATTGTTGCATGGTCGTGGATGCCGGCATTTGACGTAAGTACAACCTCGGGTATCGGTTTCGGCACGCTTGACGGCGCGCCTACTTTTGGCGCCACATTCAGTAACAACGGAGTTTTCAACCGTAACATCAAATGGGATACAACTATTAAACAAAACCATGGTATTGACCTGAATGTGCTTGACAACCGTTTAAGCTTGTCTGCCGATTATTTCTATGACAAGACGAAAGACCTGATTATACAAGTGACGGCTGACGCCGATAACGATCCGGTTTATCTCGGAGCAGGCGTGCCCAAACTCAACTATGGCAAGTCTAATGCCTGGGGATGGGAATTTTCATTGAGGTGGACGGACAAGATAAGTCAGGGGCTGCTTCCTTCCTGGGGACCAGTCAAGTATGGCATTGGCGTAGATTATGCCATCTCCTGGAATAAAATGATATTGGGTGAAGAATGGGTGTTTGATTATCCTGCCGAAATGGACGAAGCCGCCAGCCGCACCGGACACAGAGGGCCTGATCACGAATGGGGGTTCAGGACATGGAAGCACACTAGCGGAGGCGATGGTATATTGCGTAGCCAGACCGATATTGACGCTTATTGGGATTATCTTACAAAATTGGCAGAAGCTGCCGGAACAAGTCCCAGTTATTTGAGTATTAATAGTAAAGACGAGATGTATCCGGGTATGTTAGCTTACGAAGACGTAGCAGGTGACATTAACTCAGTAGATCAAACTATTGCCGGTCCGAACGGTGTGATTTCGGCAGATCATGGTCAGGACTATGTAAAACTGGCAGACGATCGCCGTTATAATATCAATACCAAACTAAGCGCACAATGGGGCAACTTTTCGATTGCCGCTCAACTGTCTACTTCTTGGGGTGGCTACAGCGCTATCAATGACGCCGGTACACAACAGGTACTAGGCAATAGCGATATGATATGGGCGCAATTTTCTTATGTAAACGATATGTTCGATCCTGACGACAATCCGAACGGAAAGTATCCGAGCATGGCAGTCAAAGAAGCATGGAACAGGCGTTCAGACTTTTGGCTGGTACCGACATTCCGCATGTATGTGCGTAACATGACTATCGGTTATTCGGCGCCTAAAAATTTGTTGAAAAAGGTAGGAATTGACAAGCTTCAATTCACCCTCACCGGTCACAATCTGTGGGATTTCTACAATCCGTATCCCGACAGCTACCGCAATATGTATGATGCAGCCAAAGCCGGTTATCCAACATTACGAACATGGACTCTGGGTGCAAACCTTACTTTCTAAGTTTAAATATGTCAAAACGATAAGAATATGAAAAATAGAATAGTTACGATATTATTGACAGGGATAATCTTTATGTTTACTCAAACGTCTTGCAGCGATGAATTCCTGCAAGATAAACGGGATTATGCCGTATTTGCGCCTGCCGACATTTTCAGCGATCCCAATCAGGCCAATGCAGTATTAGCTAAAATCTACGCTGACCTTCTAGGTAGATATAATTCCCCGCTTTGCGGGTCGGATGTGCTGATGAGACAAGCGCAAGCTCCGAATATGGGAGGGCAGTTCAGCTACTTCTCTGAAGAATTTGGTTTCGGAACTCCTACAGGAAAACAAAGTTATTATTCAGGCCAATATGCCAAACAAGTAAAAGCAGGCAATCACATGGGAAACCCCGTGTATTGGAACGACCCGCGTACCGGTGGCACCAATTATAACAGTATCAACCGTTATACATTGTATCCACATGTCTATATGATCAATAATTATATTGCTCAAATTGATCAATATGGCCCGCAATATCCGCAGGAAGATCCTTTGTTTTGGAATAAATTGAAAGGACAAGCTATTTTTCTTCGTGCCTGGTTGTACTTCGACGCCATCCGTTTACTGGGCGGCGTGCCCTGGTATAGTACCGGTATGGACGATCTGCCTGAATTGTCCGACAAGTCCGACCGTCAGCCAATCGCTTATTGCATAGATAAGATTTGCGCTGATTTTGAAACAGCCGCCACTTTACTACCCGATAAATGGGGTAGCGACGACATGGGACGCTTTACCTCTGTGGCCGCTAAGGCGATGATCAGCCGCGTACGCTTGTATGCAGCCAGCCCTATTTTCAACGCCAGTTGGGACAACACAGGCAGTACCCGTTGGCAGGCCGCTTTGGAGGCCGGTCTGGCTGCTGAATCTGCAGCTAATGCCGCGGGTTATGGAACAAACGTAACCGATATTAAAACATGGGATGAAGCATTCTATAATTACGCTGCCGGCGCATTCAATTCCGAAGCCATTATCCTTATTCCGAAAAATGGAAATTCAGCGTATGCCGCCACATATTCCAATACATGGGAAGCGCTGATCCGTCCGCAATCAATAGATGGTAGCGGAGCAGGACTGCCGGCGCCTAAACAGATGATAGATGCTTTCCCTTTAGCAAACGGAAGCCGTGCGGTGGACCTAAGCGGAAATCCGACTAATGGATACGACCCTGTAAAGTTTTATAGAAACCGCGATCCGCGTTTTTATCGTACCTTTGCGTTCTCGGGTTGCGAATGGACTACCGGTTCGACAAATACACGTATCTGGCTGTATGCTTATAAATACAGTTCCCAGTATCGTTATACCGATGGTACAACAGGCGATGGCGGCGCCCAAAAGAAAAGTAAGGCTATTGTTTGGAAAATGAGTAACAAGACGGTGGCTAAAGGTTCGGAAACTTATGCCGGAACAGATATATTGGAATACCGTTATGCCGAGATCTTGCTGAATATTGCCGAGGCCTATGCGGCCAAAGGCGACGTAGGGAGCTGTATGGCCTACCTGAAAAAGATTCGTACGAGAGTAGGCATTCCCTCGGCAAACAATTACGGGCTGGGCGCTTCTTTTGCAAATAAATATGCCGCAATTGAAGCTTGTCTGTACGAGCGCAACGTTGAATTGGCTTATGAAGGTAAGCGCTCCTGGGATTTGCGCCGTTGGTTGCTCTTTGACGGAGGCGCCGGCTTCGATCCGGGTATTGCCGGAGCAAATGGAGACGGACAATATGATCCTGCCCTCGCTTGGGGACAAGGCTGGAAAATCTATGACGGAAAAGATGGCAGGCCGGATTATACCAAAACCGATAATGTAGTTACAAAACTGGGATATCCTTTCCCGTTGAACGGTTACAAACATATTGGTGAAATTTGGGGTTACCAGTTGAGCACGGCTCAATCGGCAGACGCCGACCCGTTGGCAGGTAATGCTGATCGCAATGCTGTTCCTGCAATCACCCGCGATATGGATGACGCCGCCCGTAACGCGGCTTTCGACAAGCTGGATCAGTTCTATACCAGCGCCGGTTTGGTTACCGAAAATCCTGATGGAGGAACAATGGGATTCAAATATGGTATGGATTCCGGTTCGGGTAATACTGACCGTGACTATCTATTCTCATTCAGAGGATGGTACTATGTGTATCCACTCCATTACGATTTCTACGATTCGGCTAAGGGAAACGACTGGTTGAAACAAAATGCGGGATGGATGTACGCCAATGCCAATGGTAACGCTACCGACACATCAATTCAGGATGGCGACTATTATTATTGTTCTCCGGAATAGTAGTTTTTAGTTTGGTTATTTTCATATATCAGCGGGCGTAAATGCCTGCTGATATATAATTTATAAGGAAATCCTGAATCCGTTTAAATTTTTCAGAAATATGATTTTGAGATATAAAACGGACTGTTTTGCAGTCGAAAAGGCGTAGATTGTAGGGATGCATCTCTGCTGTTACAAGCTATTTATTTTTCATCGCTAAACAGTTTCCCAGGTATTAAAAGTAAATTTATTGCACAGGTTATTTATGAAAAAAGTTTTAAGTATTATTGTATTTGCATCGGTTTTAGGGATACCGGCTTTTGCCCAGTATCCTAAAATCACGCCCGAAGTAGCCGCACAATCCGCCGAATTGCTAAAGAAAGCTCAGGAGACATCGGACTCGGCCTGGAAAAAAGCCCTGCCTGTTATCGAAAAAGAAGCGAAAGAGGGCAGACCCTATATTCCCTGGGCAGCCCGGCCAACCGATCTGCCGCAAGCTGACATCCCTGCATTTCCCGGAGCAGAAGGCGGCGGCGCATATAGTTTTGGCGGACGTAAAGGCAAAGTGATTGTTGTAACCAGTCTGGAAGACGACGGCCCCGGCACGCTTCGCGAAGCTTGTGAACAAGGTGGAGCCCGTATAGTGGTTTTCAATGTCGCCGGTATTATCCGCTTAAAGTCCCCGTTGATTATCCGCGCCCCTTATATTACCATTGCAGGGCAAACAGCTCCCGGCGACGGTATTTGCATCGCAGGGGAAACATTATGGGTCAATACGCACGATGTGGTTGTAAGACACATGCGTTTTCGCCGTGGAGAAACATGGGTAGGACGCAGGGATGATTCTTTCGGAGGAAACCCCGTGGGCAATATTATGATAGACCACTGTTCTACAAGCTGGGGGCTTGACGAAAACATTTCATTTTACCGGCACATGTTCGACCCCGGCGACGGTTCAAAAGAACTGAAATTACCGACAGTAAACGTTACGATACAAAATACTATTTCAGCGCAGGCTCTGGATACATACAACCATGCTTTTGGAAGTACCCTGGGTGGAGAAAACTGTACTTTTATGCGTAATCTGTGGGCGAACAATGCAGGACGTAATCCGTCCATAGGCTGGAACGGGATATTTAATTTTGTAAATAATGTCATTTACAATTGGGTTCACCGCTCTGCAGACGGAGGCGATTACACCGCACTTTATAACTTTATAAACAATTATTACAAGCCGGGGCCTCTTACACCGAAAGGATCTTCTGTAGGACACCGTATCCTGAAACCCGAATCGGGACGGAGCAAACTTGGTTATTATGTCTTCGGACGGGTATATGCCGACGGTAATATAGTAGAAGGTTATCCTGAAATAACAAAAGACAACTGGGCCGGCGGAATACAGGTACAGGAACAAAAAAATACCGACGGGTATACAGAAAACATGAAATGGAATAAACCGTTCCCTATCGATAATCCATTCCCTGTAATGAACGCCCGGGAGGCGTATGACTTTGTGCTTGATAATGCAGGCGCTACTTTTCCTAAACGCGACATTGTGGACGAACGGGTTATCAAACAGGTCCGTACCGGCGAAGTATATTATGATAAAAATGTCAAACCCGAAGAGTTTTATCAATTTGAGCATCGCCGCCTGCCTGCCGACTCGTATAAAAAAGGTATTATTACCGATATAAAACAAGTGGGCGGATACCCTGAATATAAGGGAACTCCATACAAAGACAGCGACAACGACGGCATTCCTGATGCGTGGGAAATCAAATACGGGTTGGATCCGAATGATCCTTCCGACGCCGTTTTGGATATGAATGGAGACGGATACACAAATATTGAAAAATATATTAACGGTATGGATCCCGGGACAAAAACAGACTGGACCAATCCTGAAAATAATTATGATACCCTGGCGAAAAGAAAAAGTCTGTTATAATTAAAATACATAAATGCGACCGGCGATACATCAAATTACATATCGCCGGTTATTAACCCCAAAAAACGCCATTATGAGATCAATATTGCTTTTTATTGCACTCTTTTCTATAAGTTCATCGATATTTGCCCAGGAGAGCGACGCCGAATATACTAAAGTACTAAGCCTGAGAGCAGACAAAATTGTGAAAGCGCTGGATATAAAAGATCCTTCCGTGTACGACAGTGTTGCAAATGTTATTGTGATCCAGTATAAAAACCTGGGAAAGATACACGACAGTCTGGATAACAGGATAAAGTATATCAAAAAGAATATAACGGATAAAACGGAACAGGAGCGCTCGATAAAAAATCTGAAAAACGAGGCCAGTACAAAATTGTACGATCTGCACTGTGCATACATCGGGGATCTTTCTACTTATCTGACAAACGATCAGGTAGCAAAAGTGAAAGACGGAATGACTTATGGAGTAGTCAAGGTCACATACGATTCTTATCTGGATATGATCCCTTCCCTTGAAAATATCGAAAAAGACCAACTGTATGCATGGCTGGTCGAAGCCCGCGAACATGCCATGAGCGCCGCTTCTTCGAAAGAGAAACATGAATGGTTCGGAAAATATAAAGGCCGTTTCAATAATTATTTGTCCAAAAGAGGTTATGATATCCAAAAGGAGCGCAAAAATTGGGAAGAGCGTCTGAAACAAAAAGAAAAATAAGTAATCTTGCATATACATTCTGAATTTTCGTTATGAAAAAAATACTTCTTTGCGTCCTGTTTTTTCTTCCGTTAACGCTCTCTGCCCAAAAGAAGAAAACAGAAAAGCCTATACCCCCGATATTATACAGGGACGGGAAGTTGTCATATACCCCCGACAGTCTGGGCAATCGCATCCCCGACTTTTCTTATGCAGGATATATGGCCGGAGAAAAGCCCGTCCCCGATTTAGCCGCAAGCCTTGTTGTTCCGCTTGTAAAAGGAGACGCCACAGAAATTATACAAAGCGCTGTAGACTATGTCGGGTCTCTCAAAGCCGATATCAATGGTTTCAGAGGCGTCGTCCTGTTACAACCGGGCGAATATTATGTTTCGGGAAGTATTTTAATCGAAAATTCAGGAGTAGTGATTCGGGGGAGTGGAGCAAATAATGACGGTACGCGCGTCATTGCCTCGGGTAAAGACAGGCGCGCCCTCTTTCGGATAGCCGGGAAAAATGACCGGACAGAAGCCGCTCCTATCAAGATCGTTTCGGAATACATACCGGTCAATGCCCTGTCTGTAAACATATCCGAAGGACATAATTTAAAGGCCGGAGATAAAATGATCATCCGGCGTCCTTCTACAAGTGAATGGATAGATATTCTGGGAACGGATCATTTTGGAGGAGGCATAAACTCTTTGGGATGGAAAGCCGGAGAACAAAATATAAACTGGGACAGAACAGTAACGGCTATCGACGGCAATCGCATCTCCTTTGATGCGCCTGTCACAACAGCCATCGACAAAAAGTACGGAGGAGGTTATATAATCCCCTATGAATGGAATGGAAGAATAAACAACACCGGGATAGAGAACCTTTCCTGCATTTCAGAATACGACACGAATGATCCGAAAGATGAAACACACTCGTGGATGGCTGTAACAATGGAAAATATCTGCGACGGATGGGTAAGAAACGTGAATTTCAAACATTTTGCAGGTTCTGCCGTGGCTATCCTGGAAACAGGAAAAAGGATCACAATAGAAAATTGCAAATCAACCGAACCTGTTTCCGAAATCGGAGGACAACGCCGTCATACTTTCTTTACATCGGGACAGCAATGTCTTTTCCAGCGTATTTATTCAGAGTCCGGCTATCACGATTTTGCCGTGGGATTCTGCGCTCCCGGCCCGAATGTTTTTGTGCAATGCGAGTCGAATCTTCCTCACAGTTTCAGCGGCCCAATCGATAGCTGGGCTTCCGGCGTATTGTTCGACATTGTCAATGTAAACGGTCATGCATTAAGTTACAAAAACCGGATGCAGGAAGCTCATGGAGCAGGATGGAATGCCGCCAACAGCGTATTCTGGCAATGCTCGGCATCCTTGATTGAATGTTTTGCGCCGCCAACTGCTCAAAACTGGGCTTTCGGTTCATGGGCGGAATTTTCAGGAAACGGCTATTGGGGCGAAAGTAATAATCACATCAATCCCCGCAGCCTGTATTATGCCCAGTTACAGGAAAGGCTAGGGCAATCGTATGCCGGTCGTTCGTATCTGCTGCCTGTTGGTACAGAAGCCTCCAGTTCTCCAACTGTCGACGCGGCTTCCAAACTTACCAAACAGGCATATACGCCGGCTTTAACTCTTCCTGAATGGATCGATACGGTCGTAGAGAAAAACAAGATCCCGACAGAAGCCAAAAATGCCATGACATTCGGCTTCAGTCCGTCTAAAACCAAACAGAAAACTGTTCCTGCCCTGTCGATTTCAAATGGATGGATCGTACGGGGCAATACAGTTCAAACAGGGCTGAAACATAACATACAATGGTGGAACGGCGCTGTACATCCTGCTTATCTGAAAAAAACAGCCGGCCCTCATATTACGCGTTTTGTTCCCGGACGCACCGGAACAGGACTGACAGACGATATCGATTCCGTATGCGCCTGGATGAAAAACAAAAACGCAATTGTTCTCGATCACAATTACGGCTTGTGGTATGACCGGCGGCGTGACGACCATGAACGGATTCGCCGCATCAATGGCGAAGTGTGGCCTCCATTCTACGAACAACCCTTTGCCCGTAGCGGACAAGGGTTGGCTTATGACGGACTAAGCAAATACGATCTTGCAAAGTATAACGACTGGTATTGGTCGAGATTGCGCCAATTTGCAGAAAAAGCCGGCGAAACGGGTCTGATCCTGATGCATCAGAATTATTTTCAGCATAACATAATAGAGGCCGGCGCACACTGGACAGACAGCCCCTGGCGTCCCTCAAACAACATCAACAATACGGGTTTCCCTGAACCGGCGCCTTACGCCGGCGACAAGCGCATCTTCCTGGCCGAACAGTTTTACGACATAGACCATCCTGTAAGGAGAGAGTTGCACCGTACATTTATCCGCCAGTGTCTCAACAATTTCAGAGGTACGAATAGCGTTATACAACTTGTAAGCGAAGAATATACGGGACCGCTCCATTTCGTTCGGTTCTGGCTTGATGTAATAGCGGAATGGGAGGCGGAAACCGGCGAAAAACAACTGATAGCCCTCAGTGCGACCAAAGATGTACAGGACGCCATATTAGCCGATCCGGTACGCTCCAAAACAGTCGATATTATCGATATCCGGTACTGGTTTTACAGGAAAGACGGAACTGTCTATGAGCCAAATGGAGGACAAAACCTTGCTCCGCGTCAACATGCGCGCCTGACCAAACCCGACAGCGCATCATTCGAGTCGGTATACCGTGCTGTAAGCGAATACAGGACGCTGTTCCCTGAAAAGGCTGTAACATACTACTATCCAAACTCGTATATCCAATTTGCATGGGCTTCTTTTATGGCTCGGGGATCATTGGCCTGCTTACCGAAAATAAGCAATGAAAACTTCCTTGAAGACGCTTCTTCGATGCAAACAATGAAAGACCCGGACATCGAAGGTCAATATATACTGGGTAATCCTGCCAAAGGATATATTGTATACACCGAAAACGGCGGCATCGATCTGAACATGTCTTCTGTCAATGGAAAATACGACGTATACTGGATCGACGCCAAAACAGGCGATATCAAAAAAGATAAAACAATAAAAGGCGCCTCGAAGATAAAACTGAACGCCCGGTCGGAAATACTCTGGCTGGTAAAGAAATGATCATTTTGAAAAGACGAATTCCGATGAAAAATATTTTGTCCCTGCTGATCTTGATATTCCTTGTTTCCTGCAATACGAATAAAAACCGGAACGAAACGGAAGGGAAAGACGTATATATGTTCACTTCGTTTAGAGAACCGGCTACAGAAGGCCTTCGATTTCTGTACAGTTATGACGGGTACAAATGGGACAGTATTCCCGGCGTATTTTTAAAACCCGAAGCGGGAACACAAAAAATAATGCGCGATCCCAGTATTGCAGCCGGGCCTGACGGAACTTTCCATCTGGTATGGACTTGCGGCTGGAAAAACGATCCCGCCTTTGGCTATGCATATTCCAAAGACTTGATAAACTGGTCGGAACAACAGCATATACCGATCATGGCATTCGACTCCACAACTGTAAATGTATGGGCTCCCGAACTCTTTTACGACGATGAGAACCGGGATTTCGTTATCGTATGGGCGTCTACAATCCCTTTTAAATTCGAAAAAGGGATAGAGGCCGAGGATAACAACCACCGCCTGTATTATACAAAAACAAAAGACTTCCGTAATTTTTCAAAAGCCGGACTGCTTTATGACCCCGGTTACAGTTCTATCGACGCCGTTATCGTAAAAAGAGATACATCCGATTATGTCTTGGTATTCAAAGACAATACCCGCCCCGAAAGAAACATAAGAGCCGCTTTCGCTAAAAGTGCAACCGGTCCGTATGACAAGCCCTCGGAAAAGTTCACCGACAGTTTTACGGAAGGCCCTTCCGTTGTAAAAACAGGAGACGAATGGCTTGTATATTTCGACGCCTACAAGAAAAGATCATACGGCGCCGTATCCACAAAAGACTTCAAAACATTTACCGGTATCGACGAAAAAATATCTATACCTGCAGGACATAAACACGGAACAATATTTAAAGCAAAAGAAAGTATTGTCTACAAGCTGAAATCAATCAATCATGAATAGAAAATCAATTACAGCTCTATTACTGGCTCTCAACTGCGCATTGCTTGCACAAAACAAAGACGGGGTGCATCTGCTAACCAAAACCCTGTCAAATGTTAATTACCATCACGGACAGCTAAGTCCGGCCGTAGGCGTCCACAATATTCAGACCATGCGTGCAAACAGGGAATATCCCGATAAAGGCGACGGTACGGGCTGGACATACAACCACGCGCCCATGCTGGCATATTGGAACAATACATTCTATCTGGAATATCTGAGCGCCCCTGTAGGCGAACATTCGCCTCCCGGTCAAACGCTCATACAGACGTCCAAAGACGGATACAACTGGTCGAAACCTGTTATTGCCTTTCCTCCATACAAAGTACCGGACGGATATACAAAACCCGGATATCCGGGTATGGCGAAAGATCTGTATGCGATCACGCATCAGAGAGTGGGCTTCTACACTTCCGGGAATGGACGATTGCTTGCAATGAGTTTTTACGGGGTTTGTCTGGATATGAAAGACGATCCCAACGATGGCAACGGTATAGGACGCGTTGTGCGCGAAATAAAACGAGACGGCAGTTTCGGCCCTATCCACTTCATCCGTTACAGTCACGCCTTCGACGAGAAGAACACAGACTACCCTTTCTATACAAAAAGCAAAGACAAGGGATTTGTCGAAGCTTGCAATGAATTGCTGGACAACCCGCTCTACATGATGCAATGGATAGAAGAGGCCGACAGAAACGATCCCCTTATTCCTGAAATAAAACCATATAAAGCTTTCAGCTATTATCATCTCAACGACGGACGCGTTGCGGGCTTGTGGAAACATGCCCTTACAGCTATCAGCAACGATGGAGGCAAAACATGGCCGGAAAACGTTTACCGCGCTCCCGGATTTGTAAACGGCAACGCCAAGATCTGGGGACAAAAAACATCGGACGGCAAGTATGCCACAGTGTATAATCCTGCCGAATTCCGCTGGCCGCTGGCAGTATCTACAAGCGAAGACGGACTTGAATATACCGGTCTTTATCTGGTACATGGCGATCTTAGCCCGATGAGATACGGAGGTAATTACAAATCGTCAGGGCCGCAGTATGCAAGAGGAATTCTGGAAAACAACGGAAGACCTCCGGGCAACGATATGTGGGTAACCTACAGTCTGAACAAAGAAGACATCTGGGTATCGAAAATTCCCGTGCCGATAACAGACAAGGCTACCGGCCATGCCGATGACATTTTTGACAGTTTACCGGAGGGCAAAGAACTCGACTTGTGGAATATATACAGTCCGCTACAGGCGCCGGTAAAAATAGAGAAATATGAGGGTAAACGCCGTATATCTCTCAAAGACAGTGATCTGTTCGACTATGCCAGGGCAGAGAGGATCATACCCGAATCCAAAACGCTGGACGCTTCTTTCGACGTTTTGCCTCGGCAAAACGATAAAGGCAATTTGCAAATAGAATTCCAAAGCGCAAAGGGCGAGGCCTGTACCCGCATTATTTTCGACAAAGACAGTACGATAAAACTGAAAACAGGAGCAAGATACAATACGCTCGCGCCATACGGGGCAAACAAGGTATACAATATAAAAGTGTCTCTTGCAACGGCCACCCGCAGCCTTACAATGAAGATCAACGACAAGGAGATCCCGGCCCGATTGTTTTTCAATCCTGTGGAATCTATCACGCGCATCGTTTTCCGTACAGGAGACTTGCCTCTGGAACCTACGCCGAATACTCCGGCCGACCGCTTCACCGATCTGCCCGATGCAGGCAAAGATGAACCTGAAGCCGGATACTATATTTCCTTTCTAAAGACCTCCAATCCGTCCGGAGCTTCCGCAATATTGAATGTCGATGATTATAAATCGCATGTCGATTATTTCAACGCCATGGAGGATGAAAATATAAAGCAAGCCATACCCAACTCTCAATCGTGGGAATGGATGAAAAAAAATATCCCGTTATTTGAATGTCCTCAAAAGAATTTCGAAGAAATATACTATTTCAGATGGTGGTCGCTCAGAAAGCATATAAAAGAGACCCCCAAAGGCTATATAATGACCGAATTTCTTGTCGACAGATCCTATGCCGACAAATACAATCTCATAGCCAGCGCTCTCGGACACCATATTTATGAAAGCAGATGGCTTCGCAATCCCGAATACATCAACAGCTATATACATGTCTGGTTCAGAGGGAATGAAGGCCTGCCGATGAAGAAGTTGCGCAACTTCAGCGGCTGGACGTCCAACGCGCTGTACAATAAATACCTGGCAGACGGCGACAGATCATATTTGCTGGATATGTACCCCGATCTGGAAAAAGAATATGCGGCATGGGAAAACGATCATCGCTTGCCCGGCGGACTTTACTGGCAGGGCGACGTACAGGACGGTATGGAAGAAACAATAAGCGGAGGCCGCAGGCAAAAATATGCACGCCCTACCATCAACTCGTATATGTACGCCAACGCACTGGCTTTATCCGAAATATCCAAAATAAAAGGAGACAATACGGCTGAAAATACATACAAGGCAAAAGCGCTGGAAATAAAAAATCTGGTGCAAAATCAATTATGGAATAACGACAGCATATTTTTTGAAACATTACGGGAACCCGGCAAATTCGCCCGGGTGCGCGAGGCGATAGGCTTCATACCCTGGTATTTCAATCTGCCCGACAACAATACGGTATACAGTAAAGCATGGGAACAGGTGAAGGATGAAAGGGGTTTCCTTGCTCCTTACGGACTGACTACGGCAGAACGCCGGCATCCCGAATTCAGAACGCACGGATGCTGTAAATGTGAATGGGACGGCGCTATATGGCCGTTCGCCACCTCCCAGACCATGACGGCAATGGCTAATTTGCTGAATAACTACAAACAAAATACGGTAAATGACAGCATATATTTCAGATATCTGGAATTGTATGTGGAAAGCCAATACCATAGGGGAAGACCCTATATCGGCGAATATCAGGACGAAGTAACAGGTTACTGGCTGAAAGGCGATCAGGAACGTAGCCGATACTACAATCATTCGACTTTCAACGACCTGATCATTACCGGATTGATCGGTTTGCGCCCACGCGCCGACGATGTATTGGAAGTAAATCCGCTGGCGCCTCGAGGCAAGTGGGACTGGTTCTGCCTCGACAATGTGCCTTATCATGGACGGTCTGTCACCATAGTATGGGATAAAACAGGAGAGAAGTACAAAAAAGGCAAGGGTTTTTACATCATGATCGATGGCAAGGTTGTGGCAAAAGCCGGCAATTTGCAAAAGCTAACTTATAAAATGCAGTAAATGTGAAGAAAACAATAACAGGCTTGTTTTCGCTTTTTATATTTATCGATACTTTTGCTATGGATATATCCGGTCTCTCTGTAGAGATGCAGGTATCTCCATTGGCGATAGACGCGGTCTGTCCCCGTTTCGGTTGGGTTCTCGCTTCGGATCTGCAAGGCGATTGTCAAACGGCATACCGGATCGTTTTAAAAGAAGGAGATCGCAAAATATGGGATACGGGTAAAACAGTATCCTCTCAAAGCCGGCATATTGTGTATAAGGGAAAAGCGCTGGACAAAAGCAAACGTTATGTCTGGAATGTAAAAGTGTGGGACAAAAACGGAAAGATGAAAGAGAGCGCTTCCGCTTTCTTCGAAACGGCGCCGGTTTTCTCCCCGTCCGACGTCCAATGGATAGGAGCCATTACCCGCGCCGCTTCCAACTTGCCTGTCGGTCGTCGCGATTTTCACGGGCCTTCGTTCAAGAAGCAGGAATACAGGGATATATACGACAGGATAGACACGCTGGCTCTCCGCAGCATCAACCTCAGAAAAACATTTCGTCCTCAAAAAGAAATAGACAGAGCCATTGTGCACGTTTCGGGCTTGGGTCATTACAGTTTCTATCTGAACGGCAAGAGAGTAAGTAAAGATATCTTCACTCCGGCATGGAGCGATTACGATAAAACGGTTTATTACAATACTTATCAGGTAGATTCCCTTTTGCTAAAGGGAGAGAATGCAATCGGCATTACGCTTGGCAACGGATTTTATAATGCCGTGGGCAAACGTTACGGAAAGCTGTGGATAACTTTCGGCCCGCCTGCTCTATTCTTTAAATTGTACATCTACTATAAAGACGGGACACGGGAAGCCGTTTCTTCCGACAACACCTGGAAATATGCAACAAGTCCCGTAACGTTCAACAATATATATGGCGGGGAAGACTACGACGCCCGACTTGAGCAAGAAGGCTGGAATGAAGCCGGATTTGATGACGGTTCATGGAGATCCGCCGTTATGCAAGACCCGCCTAAAGGTCTGTTAAGAGCGCAACAAGCGACCAATGTTCGCGTCATGAAGGAGTACGAAGCCGTGAAGATAACAAAAACGGATTCCTGTTATGTTTTTGATATGGGACAAAATCTGTCGGGATATCCGGTAATCAAAGTGAAAGGTAAAAAGGGACAAACAATAAAACTGACAGTCGGAGAATTACTGAACGAAAAGACGGGGCTGGTCTCGCAAAAGCAATCGGGCGGCCCGCACACATACGGCTATACGCTGAAAGGCGAAGGCGAAGAAATATGGCGGCCCGAATTTTCGTATTATGGATTCAGGTATATTCAGGTAGATGGAGCCTGCATTTTGGGAAAATCTGAAAATAAACCTGCGCTATTGGATATAAGATCCTGCTTTATATATAATTCCGTTGACGAAAACGGCTATTTCGAATCATCGAACAAGATCTTCAACCAGGCGCATATCCTTGTAAAGAATGCCGTAAGAAGCAATATGCAGGCTGTGTTTACAGACTGTCCGCATCGCGAAAAACTCGGATGGCTCGAAGAAACTCATCTCAATGGTCCCGGGCTGCTCTATAATTGGGACCTGACCCGTTTATTCCATAAAGTAATGCAAGACATGGCCGACGGGCAACAAACCAATGGCCTGATCCCGAATATTGTCCCTGAATATGTTGTATTCGACAAGAGCCTTGATGTATTCAGAGATTCGCCGGAATGGGGAGGCGCGGTCGTTATCGTACCATGGATGTATTACCGTTTCTATGGCGATCATTCCCTGTTCGGCGAATATTATGCCGTAATGAAACGTTATGTCGACTATCTCGCATCCCGGTCTACAGATCACATCTTGTCGCACGGACTGGGCGACTGGTATGATTATGGCGAACATCGCGCAGGATTTTCCCGAAACAGCCCTATAGAAGTTTCGGCAACAGCGCACTATTACCATATCGCTCATTTGTTTGCGGAAGCGGCAAAGATACTGGGAAAAAAGAATGATCAGAGGATATACGGCTCTTTGGCCGATAATATCCGCAATGCGTTCAACAATAAATTCTTCAATAAAAAAAACAAACAATATGGATCAGGCAGCCAGTTTTGCAATGCTGTCGCCATTTTCATGGATCTGGTCGAACCGCAATACAAAGAGGCTGTAATGAGCAATCTGAAAAAAGACATAAAGGAAAAAGGCAACCGCCTTACAACCGGAGATGTAGGCAACCGCTACCTGTTTCAGGCTTTGGCTCTCAATGGAGAAAACGAACTGATGTATCTGATGCACAATCACGAAGATGCGCCCGGTTATGGCTTCCAGATAAAATTCGGGGCGACCACCCTGACCGAACAGTGGGATCCGCGCAAAGGAGCTTCATGGAATCATTTTATGATGGGACAGATAGACGAATGGTTTTTCAGAAGTCTGGCAGGCTTGGAACCCACAACTCCCGGCTTTAAAGAATTTACTGTACATCCCCAACCCGCAGGCGATTTGAAATGGGTCAAAGCAAGACACAAAACCCTCTATGGCGATATAAGGGTAGAATGGACTCGCGACAATGGTATGTTCAGACTGTCTGTGTCGGTTCCGGTAAATACCAAAGCAAATATCGTTCTTCCTGACGGCGGCAAACAAACGGTAGACTCCGGCAAGTATAATTTCGAATGCAAACTGTAAAACGCAGTAGCTATGTTCTCCATTCCTCATTCTTCATTCTTCATTCCTCATTCTTAATTCTTCATTCCTCATTCTTAATTCCCCATTCTTAATTCCCCATTCTTAATTCCTCATTCTTAATTCCTCATTCTTAATTCTTAATTCCCCATTCCTCATTCCTCATTCTTAATTCTTAATTCTTAATTCTTAATTCCTCATTCCCCATTCTTCATTCCTCATGCCATAATTAAAAAAACTTATAATCAAGGATTAATTAAAACGGAAATCCTGTGGAAACAAGTTTTTATGTATATTTGTAGGTTTTAATCAATTAATCAACAAATACTCGACATGAATATAGCGCTCATCGGATATGGTAAAATGGGGCATGAAATAGAAAAAGCAGCTATCAAGAGAGGCCACAACATCGTATCCATCATAGATATAAACAATCAGGACGATTTTGATTCGCCCGCATTCAGGAGCGCCGATGTGGCAATCGAATTTTCCACACCCGGCAGCGCCATCTACAACTATAGAAAGTGTTTCGCCGCACAGATACCGGTTGTGGCGGGTACTACCGGTTGGCTCGACGAGTATATGGATGAAGTGAAAAAAGCTTGCGCCGAAGGAGGACAAACTTTTTTTTATGCGTCCAACTACAGTCCCGGCGTAAATATCTTTCTGGCAATGAACAGGTATCTGGCCCGGATAATGAATAATTATCCCGACTATGATGTGAAAATGGAAGAAACCCATCACATACACAAGCTGGATGCGCCCAGCGGAACAGCCATTACACTGGCGGAAGGAATAATCGGGAACATCGACCGCAAAGACCGCTGGAACCTCGAAGGCGAGGAAAACAAAACAAGCCTGGCCATCCATTGCACCCGCGAAGGAGAGATACCCGGAATACATGAAATAATATACGAATCGGAAGCCGACATCATCAGTATCAGACACGAGGCGAAAAGCCGCAAGGGTTTTGCTTTGGGCGCAGTTGTAGCGGCAGAGTTTACCAAAGGTAAAAAAGGATTTCTGGGAATGAACGACATGCTTAAATTTTAAAACAATGATGGAAAATAATACGGCCGGCAAAGGCAAACAGGAAAAGGGTAAACCCGATTGCAGACAATGGGTATATGCCGTTACCGCGTGCATATTGTGCGTTTTGTTCGTTATCTGGACAGGCTATTGGGGAGTACTGGTTCTTATCCCGGTTTTTTTGGATATTTACATTACAAAGTTTATCCCGTGGGGGGCATGGCGCAATGCCAAAAATCCGCATGTGAAAAAAGTTCTCGACTGGGTGGACGCCATTGCTTTCGCTTTGGCAGGCGTATGGATCATCAATACATTCTTTTTCCAGAATTACCAGATACCGACTTCATCGCTCGAAAAATCACTTTTAGTCGGCGATTTCCTCTGCGTGAGCAAGGTCAGCTATGGAGCCCGTTCTCCGATGACCCCGTTCTCGCTGCCGCTGATGCAGCATACCTTTCCTCTGTTCGGGTTGAAATCGTATCTGGAAAACCCCCGGCTGGAATACAAGCGATTTACAGGTACAGGCCATATAAAGCGTAACGACATAGTAGTATTCAACTATCCATCGGGAGACACAGTGGCTGTAAACTACCAGAACGCCGACTATTATACGATTGCAAAAAAGAACGGAAGAGACGGGATCCGGAGAGATAAAAGGACTTATGGAGACATTGTGTACCGGCCTGTGGACAGGCGCGAAAACTATGTGAAACGATGTATCGGCCTGCCGGGAGAAACAATAGAACTCATAAATGATACGGTTTACATTAACGACAAGCCTATTGCAAATCCCGAAAATATGCAACTGCTATATTTCGTGCAAACGGACGGGACCGAGATAGCCCCGAAGATATTCGAAGAATTGGGCCTTAGTGAAGATGATTACCTGTATACTAACAATGCGGGACAAAAAACGGCCTACCCTTTCAATCCGATGGATATAGACGGCGCCGACAGCCTGAAGCTGACCGAGCTGGGATTTAAATATCAAAGCGGAAATTTCGGGATCGCATATCAGATACCGCTGACAAAGGCAATGGTTGACAAGCTAAAAGAAAAACCGTTTGTGTCGACGGTTTTCCAAATGAATGAATTCAAGAAAAAAGCCGGAATCAAACGCGACGTCATAGTCGGCGCCGACTATGTGTATCCCATCACATGGACTCAGGACTGCTATTCGGGCGACTTCCCGAAAATATGGATCCCCAAACGCGGCGAAACCATAAAGTTTGATACCGATGTGGATTATAAAGTAGCGGCTTATATCCGCTGTATCAAAAATTACGAGCATAACGATTTTGACTATCGCGACGGCAAAGTATACATTAACGGGCGACAGGCCGACTCCTATACTTTCAACTACGATTACTATTTCATGATGGGTGACAACCGCGATAATTCGGCAGATTCCCGCTCCTGGGGATTTGTCCCGGAAGACCATATCGTGGGCAAACCGCTGTTTATATGGTTATCTCTGGATAAAGATAAAGGATGGTTCAGCGGCAAGATCCGCTGGAACAGGCTGTTTACATCGGGAAACAAGAAATAGCTCCCCTAATTCCGGTCAAGGGGAGACTAACCGGAAGGGGAAACCGGAAATGAAGAATAGTACAACCGGGAAACCGGAAGTCTAAAAAAACCGTAGCCGGGCAGGAAACCGTTCAAATTTTCCACGAATATTTTCCCGTGCGGATAACGCTTGTATCCGGCTTTCAGCGGGTTCCTGTTTTTCATTCATTTTCAGTCTGTTTCTGTCCGGTTTTTCCTTTTGTCCGGCGCCGATAGCCCTTATTGTCACTTTACAAAAGAAAAGAAACGTACCGAAAACAGCTCTGGATATATTTAAACGGACAAAATTTAAACAGATTCCAAATGTCTTCAAAAAAGAAAAACATATACGTTTATTTGGGCAAAGTGATCCCTGTTACTTTGCTTGTTGTTTTATTCGTGCGTTATTTCTTTATTGAATCATTTTCCGTGTCTTCCGCCCAAATGGAAGCGACATTGCTGAAAGGCGACAAGATCATGATCGACAAAACCGCATACGGTATCCGCCTGCCGGTGACCCTGCTAAGTTTTCCGTTTACATTCGACAGGATATTCGGCGCAAGATCATATTCCACGTCTTTGCAAGCGCCATACAAAAGGATCTTCGCGAGAAAGGCGGAACGGAACGATATAATCCTTTTCAACAATCCATTGGAGACAGATAAACCCTTGGACAAACGCAGCCTGTTGCTTAGCCGTTGCATTGCCCTGCCCGGAGATTCTATACGGATAGAGGACGGACTATTTCTGATAAACGAAAAACCATACCCGACCTCCCCCTACCGGATAGAAGAATATAACTTCAAGGCTCAGGCCAAAAAGAAACTGGAAGATATAGCCGGAAGACTGGAAATACCCATGCCTGTTGTCAGTGAAAAGGGCGATACAATAATTACGCGGTTGAATAAATATGACGCATTTGTGCTGAACGGGAGTTTATCCGATACGCTTACTCTCCGCCCTCGCAAAGATTCCACGCAAAGCCGTACATTCCTTGTACCATTCGCGGGAAAGACAATTGATCTGAATGAAATCAATCTTGTTCTCTACGGTCAAACAATTTTGCGGGAATTGGAAGGCGAAGACGCCGGAATTGAAAATAAAAAGCTTTTTATAGCCGGAACAGAACAAGTAAAGTATACATTTAAAGACAGTTATTACTGGGTGTTGTCCGATAACACAACCAACTCCACAGATTCGCGAACGATCGGTTTCGTTCCATTCAACAGTATAATCGGGAAAGCCTGCCTGATTTGGTATAGTTCCTGCGAAAGCGGTACAAGGCCGGAACGCTGCCTCTCTTTCATAAAATAAAACATACCCCGCATGGATATTTACCTTTCTTCCGCATATCTCGCTCCCGTTCAGTATTATACCAAGTTCCTTCTGGCCCGGCGCGTTTTCGTTGAACAAAACGACAATTACATTAAACAAACATATCGCAACCGGTGTACCATTGCTTCGGCAAATGGCGGAATATCCCTGTCCATTCCGGTGGAACATTCGTCGAAAGACAAAATCCGGATGAAAGATACAAGGATTGCCCGACACGGCAACTGGCAGCAGATGCACTGGAACACAATGGCGTCGGCTTATGGTTCGTCTCCTTTTTTCGAATACTATCAGGACGATTTTCATCCCTTTTATCACAGGAAATATTCTTTTCTGTTCGACTTCAATGAAGAACTGCGCAACCTTGTTCTTGGCTTGCTGGATTTCGATCTGCCCCAAATAGAATATACGACAGCTTACAAGGAGGATTTTTTTGATACGGAATCCGATTTCAGAGAACTGATCCATCCTAAAAAAGACTGGAGATCTTCGGACAGGGATTTTTTGCCGGCGCCATATTATCAGGTTTTTGAACAGAGATTCGGGTTTACAGCCAACATGAGTATTGTCGACTTGCTGTTCAATATGGGGAATGAAAGCCGGATAATACTGGACGGCTCAATCCCCCGTTGTTTAAAGAAAAACAAAGAATTTTGATCTTCAACCTGTATTTTGATTGACGGAACCCGTTCTTCTTTTTCTCTGCGTACTGACGGCCATGTCCGACAAGGGTTGAACGGATGTATTCCAAAACGCAAAGAATTCACAAAGAACGCAAAGGAAATGCTTTGTGTCCTTTGCGATACACTTTGTGTTTTTACACGTTGCAAATATACGAATTATTTTTTATCGAATGTTGATTTTAAATGTTTATGAATAAACTTCAGAACTCCTGACGCGGTAAAGTTTTAATTGCTTTTAATGAATGATTTATAAAAACAATACCCCGAGCTGATATTGTCGTGATCTTGACAGGTTTAATATCGCAATATGCTTTGTAT
>JAISSD010000203.1 GCA_031273295.1 Prevotella sp. | reverse complement strand
CATGCAGCACGCATAACAGTAACACGGGGAGTGCGGTATTTCAATTGAGCGGAAAACAAGACAGTTGGAAGCTCTTCCGGAAAAATTAAAAACGGCTTGAGGGGGATGTTACATAAGAGGTTGGGGGGCTATATGATTCCATAGCTCTCTACGAGGTTGTTTTGTTGGAAAAATTAGGTGGAAATGAAGTTTTTACCATTTTGCGGCGTGGCGTTCTTCCTGATTTTCAAGGAAATTCTTTGCGCCCTTTGTGATACTTTTGTGTTCTTAGTGTTAAAAAATTCTTTAAGGTGCGACAATTTGAATTGAATTGAATTGAAAATCGGCGGAGCCAAAATCGACGTAGTCAAAATCGGTCTAGCCAAACCTCGGTTCAACACAGTCAAATGCATCACCCGATCATCCGTATTTCACAAAAAATAATTAGCTTTGCGATACTAATATTTTAAAAGAAGGACTTATGAAGGTTTATATAAGTTTATTATTGTTTCTCTTTATCGGGGTCAATACCGGGGTAGCCCAGAATACGGTCAGGATGAGTGCTGTAAAAGGAAATAACTATGGCGTTGTTTATTCGCTGCCCAAAACGTCGTTGGCGATAACTGTCGATTATACAAAAAAAACGTGCAAAGCCGGGACGTTTTATCAGTATGCCGAACGCTACCTGAGTATTTCCAATCCGATAACAGAAAATACTGTGTCTTATACGCTGGATAAAATAGACGCAACCACAAAAGGTGTTGTGGACAAGGATAGATCATATATGGTAGAGTTCAGGCCGAATACGACTGCTCCTTTTGTGACGCTGACCAGGGATGGGTTGATATGCGCCATCAATGACGATTATACATTCCCCAAAGAAGAGAATAAAACGGAAACTCCTGTCGTTCCGGTTGCTTTGCCCAATCCGCGCAGTTTCTTGTCGGAGGAAATATTAAGGGCCGGCTCTACCGCGAAGCAGGCTGAACTGATTGCGAAACAAATTTACCGTTTGCGCGAAAGCCGTAACAATATCCTCACGGGAGAGGCCGATAATATGCCGCCTGACGGCAACGCCTATAAACTGGTGATGACCCGGCTGGACGAGCAGGAAAAAGCTTTGACGGCCATGTTTGCAGGAACTGAAACCGTAGAAGTGATTTCAAGGGAATTTACTGTTGTCCCCGATGAAAAGAATATAGACAACCGTATTATTTTCCGTTTTTCAACAAAGCTGGGTGTTGTGGGTGACGACGACCTTTCCGGTTCGCCCGTATCTCTCACATTAAAGAATAAAGAACCAAGGGAAGCGCGGGTACTGACTCCGAAAGAGGAGAAGGATATGGAAAAGAAATTCTCCTCCGGGATCATCTATAATATTCCGAACAAAGCCGGTTTGCAAATATCATATAACGGGCGGATCTATGTTCAAAAAGAATGCGACATAGCGCAATATGGCGTGCAGGAAGCGCTTGTTCCCAAAATGTTTGACAATAATAAATTACCCGTAAAAGTGATATTCTATCCCGATACGGGAGCGATAAAGCAAATTATACAATAAGCGTTTAAATTTAGTCAATGAAGCATTTTGCTTCTAAAACGGCTCTGTTATTTGTCTGGAATTTTATTGTTTAGCTCGCCGAACTCTAAAATTTTGACTGCAAAACAGCCTGTTTTATATCTCAAGATCGTATTCTTGAAAAATTTAAACGGATTCTGGATTCAAATCGAGGAAGATACATTATTCCTCCCTGAAGGGGGAGGCCGGGAGGGGTTGTTATGACATTGGAAATAGAACGTAAATTTCTGGTCAGGGGAGATTTCAAGCAATATGCCCATGCGTGCGAAAAGATAGTTCAGGGCTATTTGTCTTCTGTCCCTGAACGGGTTGTACGCGTCCGTATAAAGGGAGACAAAGCATATATTACAGTCAAGGGCGCAGGAGACGAATCGGGTATGTGCCGTTATGAATGGGAAAAAGAAATACCTGCAGAAGAAGCCCGCGAGCTGATCAAACTGTGCGAACCGGGCATTGTCGACAAAGTCCGTTACTATATCAAAAACGGTATCCGCAAATTTGAAGTGGATGAATTCAATGGCGAAAACGAAGGCCTTGTGATAGCCGAGATTGAATTGGCCGACAGGGAAGAGGCGTTTGACAGGCCGGATTGGCTGGGCGAAGAGGTTACGGGAAACAAGCGTTATTATAATTCTTCGCTGGTAAAATATCCTTATAAGGACTGGAGTAAGTAATGATGGATGCAGAAGTAAAACGACCGTTTTTACCTGGAGTTCAAGACCTTTCAGGTTGGGTAAAAAGTATTTCGACGCCAGGCTGAAACCGGACGTCCGCAAGCAGTGAACAGGATGGATAAAGGAAGCCTTTGATTATGTGGAAGAAAACAAACCCTCTTGCCATCCCCCGACGCAAAGGAGGGTTTTGTTGTCATAGAAGGCGACAAAATACATACACTGTATTTTATTGTACAATGCATATCCGATAATGACGAATATTACAGGAAATACCGTGCGCCGTTTAACCGCAACGGGATAGCAGATGCGAGCGAACTAGGTTAGATAAAGTTTACAGGCAGGGTTCTGCGTCTTTTTCTCTTCCTGTTCTGCGCATAGGCATATACGGCGACGCCAGCTATGGCGGCGACCAGGGTTACAGCTAATACTTTCTTTGTCATATTGTTAAATTTTACATTCTATTCCATTAAGATGTAGTAAAGATAATAACAAAAATCGGAATATATATATATATATATGGAAACCGGATTTTTGCAGATACGAATGTCAATGATGCCGATACCTTTTGCCTGTGATCCACGGGGTATTTGAAATATGATCGCAAAAGCAATGAATTATACTTCACGCGGCATACCTTTGTGCAGAAATATATTATAATACAACGCATGAAATTTATATGTTCGCGCGTTTTTACCTGCCTTCCATGCGTAAAATCGTCGTGCACGGCATAACTGTCGCCTGTCGACGGAAAAATATCCTGTCCTGTTCGTTACTTAATAAATAATGAGCTAAATTTGCAGTGTACGGATAAGATCCGGCGATGATCCAAACACAATATAAAAATGACAGACCAACTGAAAGAAATAGTATATTCGAAAGATACGGTTGAATTTGTGACTGTGGCGGTACAGTATTGCGCCTTTCTGGAAAATTTTGATGAAATAACGGAACCGGAATTGACGGACAAGTTAACGAAACTGCTTCCTTTGTTATATCTGAAAGCAAGCCTTGTGCCCGAAACGGATACGGTAAATGACGAGGAACCGGAGATAACCGTTACGGAGGATATATATAATTTCATCGCTTCCAAATTATACGATGTATATGTAAACAACGATACATATCTCGAAGTGTTTCTCCAGGATATGAAATACAGCGAAACGCCTGTATTGGCGAGTATCAGTGAAGACCTTGCGGACGTCTATCAGGATACGAAAAACTTTATCGCCATATTCGAACGGGGCATTACCGAAAACATGAATGACGCGCTTTATGTATGTATGGAAAACTTCAGAACATACTGGGGACAAAAGCTTGTGAATGTATTGCGTGCATTACATTCTATAAAATATCCAATGGAACCGGATGCGCTTGGCGACGAAGGCCTTGAACATGCAGACGCCGAAGAACTATGGTAAAAACGATTTCAAAAGAAGAATTATCCATAATGCCGGTAGAAAGATTCGACGGGCGGATAATTGCCGTGCAAAGCGAGATTGAAGCCGGGAAAGCCGCAGCCTATCTCAAAACGCAAACGGCCATAGGATTTGATACTGAAACCCGTCCTGTTTTTCGTAAGGGAGAGTCTCACCGGATCGCGCTGGTGCAGTTGTCTACTGATGACACATGTTTTCTTTTCCGTTTAAATATGATAGGGTTTCCCGATTGCCTTGCGGATATTTTGATTGATCCCGCGATTAAAAAAATAGGGCTTTCACTGAAGGACGACTTCCTGGCCGTCCATAAAATGAAAGCGACCCTCGTTCCTTCCAATTTTATCGAACTTCAGTCTTTTGTGAAAAGTTATGGCATAGAGGATAATAGCTTGCAACGCATTTATGGCATACTTTTCGGGAAAAGAATATCGAAAGGGCAACGCCTGTCGAACTGGGAGGCTGATGTACTGTCAGATGCACAGAAGATGTACGCCGCCATAGACGCATGGGCTTGCCTGAGAATATTTAATGAGTTGAAAGTCAAAGAGAAAGTAAAATAAATTGCTGTTTTTTCAATCTTTGAACAATGAAACGGGCATGCAAAACTTGCGTCAAAGAGCATGAACATGTTGCGAGTTCCTTATGTCAATTGAAAACAAAATTATTATCTTGTGAAATTAACCGTATATGGCATTTGTAGATTATTATAGCATATTGGGCGTATCCAAAACAGCCTCCGCCGACGATATAAAAAAATCTTACCGGAAGTTGGCGCGGAAATATCACCCCGATATCAATCCGGATGATGAAGCCAAGAAGAAGTTTCAACAGATAAATGAAGCCAACGAAGCGCTATCCGACCCCGAAAAGCGGAAAAAATATGATAAATACGGAGAAAACTGGAAACATGCCGAAGAGTATGAAAAAGCTCGACGGAAACAATCCGGGAAAAGGGGATTTGCGGGCTATGGCAATTTTGGCGGCGGGTCGTACAGCTTTGGCGGAGATGACGAAGGCGATTTCTCCGACTTCTCCGACTTTTTTGAATCGTTTTTCGATCGTGGAAAGGCTTCGGCGGGCAGTAGCCGTCGTAGCAGTAGCCGTCGCGGCAGAGGATGCAAAGGACAAAATTATACCACGGAGTTGCATCTGAGTTTACGCGAGGCATACGAAACGCATAAGCGGACGATTATCTTGGGACAGGATGGTAAGAATCTGCGTATTACTGTTCCTGCCGGAATTTCCAACGGACAGGTTATAAAACTCGCGGGACACGGTGCGCCGGGTAAGAATGGAGGGGCTGCCGGCGACCTGCATATTACAATTGTTATAAAAGAAGACCCTGTATTTAAACGTGCAGGGGATGATTTATATACGAATGTCAATCTGAATTTGTATAAGGCGGTACTCGGCGGAGAAGAAATCGTGGATGCTTTTACGGGAAAGGTGAAACTGAAAATCGCGGCAGGAACCCAGAACGGGACAAAAGTACGGTTGAAAGGCAAAGGATTTCCGGTTTATAAGAAAAACGGGCATTTCGGCGACCTGATTATAACCTATTCGGTAGAGATACCCGTCGATCTGGGCAGTGAACAAAAAGAGCTGTTCGAAAAATTGGCAAAGTCTCAAACCTAAGGCATCAATGTCATGACGTCGGAATCGATACTTGTACAGGAATATTGCATGCAAAGTTAAAACGCCTCGACCGGTATGTGCGGCGGCATTACGACCTTTCCGTCAACGTGGTAGTATAGGTTGCCCGGAACCTGCCGGACGGGATAGACGATATGCGGAAAGAGATACGCCGTCTGAAAGAACAGTCAAGATTAACGGATTGATAGATGAAAAATTATAAAGTACTCTTTGTTTGCCTGGGAAACATCTGCCGTTCTCCAGCCGCTGAAGGCGTCCTTAAAAAGATGATTGAAAAGCAAGGGTTGCAAGATAAAATAACCGTTGATTCGGCAGGCACATCCGGATATCACAACGGCGACTTGCCCGACCCGCGAATGAGACGGCACGGAGCCCGCAGAGGATATAAATTCGATTCGCTGTCGCGGAAATTTACCTGCGGGGATTTCTACGACTTCGATATTATTCTGGCAATGGACGACAATAATTACCGGGATATTATGCGACTGGCTCCCGACTTGGAGTCAGAAAAAAAAGTACGCCGTATGGTGGATTTCTCCACGCGATTTGGATACGATCATATACCTGATCCTTACTATTCGGGCGCTGACGGTTTCGAGCTGGCGCTTGATCTGCTGGAAGACGCCTGTGAAGGATTGCTGAATAAAATGACAAGGAGCGAATTATAACCTTTTGCAAATTGTTTGAATCCGGGCGTTCGGTTAATCCGGCAAACTTACTTGTCTTCTATCTTTTCCGTACTACCTTTTATGTCATCCTCAAGGCCGTTTACTCCGTCTTTGAAGTTCTTGATGCCTTTGCCGATACCTTTCATGAGTTCCGGGATCTTCTTTCCTCCAAACAGGAGTAAAACAACAATGGCAATGACAACAATCTCTCCGGTTCCAACGCCATTTAAAAATAATAGTGTGTTCATTTGGCTTGTTTATCTGTTAAATGATTTATTTCGCCAAGATAGTTAGAATAATATTATTGCGGCTACTTTTTTGCATTTTTTATGTTTGTATTGTACTTCATGCTTTTATGCCGGCGACAATTTGAATTGAATTGAAAATCGACGCAGTCAAAATCGACATAGTCAAAGCGTCCGTTCCGTTTAGTTGGAACGCTGTTTTTGCACGCAGATGACGCGGATTGAACGGATGATCGCAGATCACAGACGATGAGTTTCTATCCCCCGATATAACAAACACGAACAATCCGGTTCGGGTGAACACACAGGTTCGCCCCTGCGTGCTAGTTCTTTGCGTACTTTGCGCCTTCTTTGCGGTTAAAAATTTCTTTGGCGATTAAACCTGCGTGCGCGCCCTGTTTGCGGTTGCCTGTGTATACATCCGTCAATATGAAAAACGACCTTTTGTTCGATTTTGCATCTGAATTCCGATAATTGAATATGAAAAGGCGGAAATATGTAACGGTTCATCCGGTCAGATTCAATATATTTGAGAAATTAATTAAAATTAGGAATGAAGAACCAAGAATAAAAACACGAAATGTTGAATGAAAAATGAAGATAGAAGAATTGAAAACGGGGGATTTGTAGAGACGTGGCGTGCCACGTCTCCGATAAAAACCACGGAAAACAACAGGACGTGTGTCACATCCCGCATATTTTCGACAATTGTCATCAAGAAATGGAATTATTCGTTCGGGAATTATCCCGGCCTGTATATGTTGTTGTTTTATTATTAATCACTAATCATTAAAAAAAGAGAGAGTTATGATTGAAAAAAGACGAAATGTTGTTTTCCGGTTTTTGCCGGGGTTGTTCCTGTCCGGACTGTTGCTGTTGTCCGGTTGTTCGCAGGATGATGTTTCAAACGTTCCTGCAGGTTCTCGCGCTATTGGTTTCCGCGCTCAGGG
>JAISSD010000209.1 GCA_031273295.1 Prevotella sp. | reverse complement strand
ATATCGCCGCTTGCAATCTGTCTATACGGAGTGCAAGGCCGAATAATATTGACTTTCGGAAGGCAAGGCCGAAAGAACAGGAAAAAAGCGCCCTGCCCGAAGAAACGGGTAAACGTTTTTCGATGTACTGATCCGGTTGCCGATATTGTTTTATGCATGGAGTATGTGATATTGTTTTTACGCATTCTTTGTTATTGTTTGGACGCTCCGCGAGTATGTATCCTTTATCCAACAAATGTATTGAATCCGACCGAATGACCTGTTACGTATTTCCGCCTTTTTATATTCAATTGTCGGAATCCGATACAGAAACCGAACAAAGAGGCCGTTTTCCATATCGCCGCTTGCAATCTGTCTATACAGAGCGCCAGGCCGAATAATATTGACTTTCGGAAGGCAAGGCCGAAAGAACAGGAAAAAAGCGCCCTGTCCGAAGAAACGGGCAAATGTTTTTCGATGTACTGATCCTGTTGCCGATATTGTTTTATGCATGGAGTATGTGATATTGTTTTTGCACATTATTTGTTATTGTTTAGACACCCCGTGTCATGCTATTCTTTGTCCAGCAAATGTATGGAATCCGACCGAATGACCTGTTACGTATTTCCGCCTTTCTATATTCAATTGTCGGAATTCGATACGGATACCGAACAAAAAGAAAAAAAAGACCTTCGGCCTTTTGCTAGGCCCGTCTTCTTGTAGAACATGAGGCGTGTCCGGGCGTTTTGACCAGTCGAACTGACGTTTTGAAACAGCATTCCATTCACCTCGAATTTTACTGAAGCGCCAGGGGGAAAAAGCCGGACGCCGGCTGGAATAATGATTGTTTGCTGAAAATCCCGATATGAATATGTATTTTAATGTAGCAAAAGCATACGATGATTTTGCGGGTTTCCTTTTTACGGAAACTACCGCCGCGGGAGACAAGGCGGTTTTCCATCAAACGCTTTGCCATACGCGGGTAGAGTTCTCCGGCTTGTATTCCCGACAGGCAAGCGTATTGAAAAAAACGCCGATAGTACAGTATTTAAAGAAAGCGATTGCCCTTGTCAATACGCAAATGGAGTTTGTTAAACGGCAGATGCAAACAGAAAAATGCGGGCAATGCGCCGGTTTTCCGAAGCCCGAAAGAAAAATAAAATGGACGGGCGGCATTGTCGATTTGGCAGAATTGGTTTATGCGCTGCATGAAGCAGGCTGTTTCAATCAAGGCGACATCTACCTGAAAGACCTGTTTGCAGAAATTGGGGAAGTCTCCGGTATAAAGATAAAAAACTTTCCGCTTTAACTTTGACAAGACAGGCAAATACTTTTCTGTTTTGAGCAACGAAGCCAACCTGAAAGGCAAATCCTTTGCATGGCTGATTTTCGTACGGACGCGCCAACGAAAGCCTTGTGGCATTGAATATTGAAAAGATTGAACGGATACGCAATCAGGTACTGAACCGTGACTGGTCGAAAAACATTGTTCCCGATGCTACATTTGACAATTTGGACAGGGCGGCAATCCTGAAAGTGCGTGAACAGTACAAACTGAAACATCTCGCTTTGATTGAGGATGTGGATACGCGGGATGATATTACCTTCCTGAATAAAGCGAAGATAACGCTTAACGGCAAAATCACCAATACGGCTATCCTGTTGCCGGGTAAAGACGAGGCGGGCGCGTTAATTTCTCCAGCAGTTGCGCGAATAACATGGGTGTTGAAAGATGCGCCCGGCGGATATGAACACTTTCACACTCCGTTTATATTGACAGTTGATAAAGTGCTTGACTGTATCCGAAATTTGAAATACAGTTACATGGTGGGTGACAATTCATTGTTTCCCAAAGAAGTAACGCATTATGACAAACGGGTAGTCAGAGAGATGCTACATAATGCGTAGCGCACTCTGATTATAGCAAAAGTTGCCGTATCATTGTTTTGGAGTATCATGACAAACTGATTTTTCAAAATGCAGGCAGTTTTATCCCTGATTCGATAGAAGAAGTTATCCGGCATAACAGCCCGCAGGATTATTACCGCAATCTGTTTTTAGCGGGAGCAATGGTTAATCTGAATATGATTGAAACAACCGGAAACGGTATTCAAAAAATTTTTTCCATTCAAAGGGATAGATTTTTTCCCATGCCTACTTATAATATTTCGGATGAAAAACATACCGAAGTTATCATTCACGGCAAACTAATCAATGAAAATTACACGTATCAATTGTACTCCCATCCCGAATTAACGTTGGAAGATGTGATTGCCTTGGACAGGATACAAAAGAAACAGGAAATTTCCGATGACGCATTAAATCGCTTACGGTCGTTGAAGATGGTTAAAGGAAGAAGCGCCTCTCTTGAAATCGCAGGTGCTGAAAAGCCGGACGGTTTGACCAATAAAGATTATAAACAGATGATATTAAATTTGCTTGCAGAAAAAGGCTCTGTACAGAGAGAAGATATTGAAAAACTACTTGTGCCTCTATTGCCAAGAGATTTATCCATGACAAAACGGCAAAAGAAAATATCAAATCTGATTACGGAATTATCATACAAGGAAGGAAAAATAAAAAATGTTTCTTCTTCAGATAAATATTCGGAATGGACATTGATGATGTAAAAAGAAAAGTAGTAAAACTACATAAAAAAGTAGTAAGATTTTCACAACAATCTATATATAAGTTATTTATAACAAGTATAGATTAGTTGCAGAAAGCAGTAAAAACTCCCCTGCTCTCGCAAACAAGGGAGTTTTAGTTTTTTATTCTTATTCCTTCTTTATCAAATGCCTCAAATTCTTATCCTCCGAAATCCTTTTCAGTTCTTCCGCCACAATTCGTTTCACATCCGCCTTGATTTGGTTATAATTGCGTTCGATTTCCGTCTGCATGGTATCGTTTCCGTCCTTATCCCGGAAATCCAGAATATCGGGGATTTTTTGACAGGTTTTTGTTTCCCGTGCAACGGCAACATTATCGACCACAATCCCGGCATGGAAAATCTTTTGCTTGATGCACTCGTCAAAATTATCGCTGACTGCCCCGACAAATATTCCCTGCGTGAGGTTGCTAATCTTCGATGCCGGTATCAAGCTGTCCAACTGCGTGGAAACGGATGTTGATTTGTCGTTACATCGTTATGGATTGGCGTTTTTGCAGGACTTTACCGAAACGTTCCGACAGAGTTTTAGCCGATTCGCCGACTACCTGCCCGCTGATTATCCATAGGGATATTTTCCATGACAGTCTTCCAAATAGCGGGTCGCATAATGATAATAAAAAATAAAAATAAGAATCGCTAATAGCGTTTTCGTATATATGTATTATCTTTACAAATTGATAGTAAACTGCCTTTTCTACTGGTGGCAGCACTATATGAGGCTAGCATTCAATGTTTGTTAACATCTGTGGTCGCTTGAGATATGTTAGTTTAGCCTCGTTGAAACAGAAGAAAGAAAAAACGATATAAAATGATTTACAAATGGAATTACGAAGCCTTAACAACCCAGCAAAAAGAGCAGAGAGATGATCTTGCTAAAAAATTAGGCATTAGTCCCGTTCTTTGTCAGCTCCTGATACAGAGAGGGATATCATCGTCAGAAGACGCTTTTAAATTTTTTCATCCGAGCCTGAAAGATTTGCATGATCCTTTTCTTTTGCCCGATATGGATAAAGCTATCGAGAGAATAGAAAAGGCGTTGGGGCAGAAGCAGCGTATATTGATATACGGCGATTATGATGTGGACGGCACTACTGCCGTTGCACTTGTCTATAAATTTCTGAGGAAGTTTACAACTAATCTTGATTATTATATTCCCGACCGTTACGACGAGGGATACGGGATTTCGGAGCAGGGAATAGATTACGCCGAAGAAACGGGCGTGAAACTTATTATCGCGCTTGATTGCGGTATTAAAGCCATAGAGAAAGTAGCCTATGCCAAAAGTAAAGGAATCGATTTTATAATCGGCGACCATCATATGCCGGACGAGGCGCTTCCCGATGCTGTTGCCGTGATAGACGCCAAACGTGTGGATTCGGTCTATCCCTACGAACATCTTTCGGGATGTGGCGTGGGCTTCAAATTGGTGCAGGCGCTGGCTCAAAACAATAAAATCGACTTTTCCGAATTAACGGACCTGCTCGATCTGGTAGCTGTGAGCGTAGCTTCCGATATTGTTCCTGTTACCGGTGAAAACCGGATACTTACACATTTCGGACTGAAACAAATTAACTCGAATCCCAGTTTGGGATTGAAGGGGATCATAGAGATATGCGGGCTGACATACAAGGGCATCACGGTGAATGATATAATCTTTAAAATAGGCCCCCGGATCAATGCTTCGGGAAGAATGATGAAAGGGAAGGAAGCTGTGGATCTATTGTTGGCAAACACCATAGAAGACGCCCGTGAAAAAAGCGCCAATATAGACCACTACAATGACGACCGCCGTGAACTGGATAAGCGGATCACGGACGAAGCGATACAGTTTATCGATGAAACTGTGGATATGTCGAAGAAGAAAAGTATCGTGATTTATGACGAGACCTGGCACAAAGGAGTTATCGGTATCGTGGCTTCGCGCCTGACCGAAAAATATTTGCGTCCCGCGGTTGTCCTTACCAAATCTCAGGGACTGGTTACAGGCTCTGCCCGTTCGGTGATGGGATTTGATGTGTATAAGGCTATAGAAGCGTGTAAAGATATTCTGGAAAATTTTGGAGGGCATACTTATGCGGCAGGTTTATCTCTCAGGAAAGAGAATTTGTCCGAGTTTCAACACCGTTTTGAAGCTTTATCCATCGAAATGATTGCGCCCGAGATGATGCGCCCGCAAATATGCGTAGACGCGGAACTTTCATTCAAAGAGATAACTTCGAAATTTATCGGCGATTTGGCAGGCTTCGCACCTTTTGGCCCTGAAAATCTGAATCCTATATTTGTGACATGGAATGTACGGGATTATGGTACAAGCAAGTCTGTAGGGAAGGATAATGTACACCTGAAACTGGAGATAATAGACAAAACGACCACGATTCCGGTCAATGGTATCGCTTTTAGACAAAGCGCCAATGGCGAGATGGTAAAAAACGGTCAACCGTTTGATATTTGTTATACATTGGAAGAAAATACGCATAATGGAAAAACGAATATTCAGCTTTACATCAAAGATATCGATACGGGACAGCTTTCGGGCTCACACTAAAAAACGGGAATTATGAGACCGGCTGTCGTCGGTGCAATAAAGAAAACCGGTATTTACCATATCGTATCAAAAGTATGCGGTGGGATATCGGAGTATGGAGATGTGATAAATAAGGGGGGATAAAACGGGAAAAGCATTGGAAGGTACGGATGCAAAGATCGAAGCGTGCCCGATGAAAAATTTAAAACCGGCTGATAGCCTTTTTTGAGGAAGCTAACAGCTAATAACGGTTAACGGCTGAAATGGATATCTATCACGAAATACTAAAAAAGTATTGGGGCTATGATCAATTCCGTCCTTTACAGGAAGATATTATTCATTCCGTCAGCCGGGGAGAAGATACGCTGGGATTGATGCCTACGGGTGGAGGGAAGTCTCTGACCTTTCAGGCGCCGGCAATGGCGATGGAAGGCCTTTGTCTTGTGGTTACTCCGCTTATTGCCTTGATGAAAGACCAGGTAGACAATCTGCGTCAGAGAAATATAAGAGCGCTGGCCGTTTATTCGGGTATGACCCGGCAAGAGATCATTACGACTCTGGAGAACGCTATTTTCGGCGATTATAAGTTTCTGTATGTTTCTCCCGAGCGACTGGCGACTCAATTGTTTCTGAGCAAGCTTCGCGATATGAATATCTGTCTGCTTGTGGTGGACGAATCGCATTGTATTTCTCAATGGGGTTACGATTTCCGTCCTTCCTATCTTAAGATAGCCGCCGTTCGCGAGCATTTGCCCGATGTGCCCGTTTTGGCTCTTACTGCGACAGCTACTCCCGAGGTGGTGGTGGATATTCAGGAACAGTTGCATTTTGGCCGAAAAAATGTCTTTCGCAAAAGTTTTGAGCGCAAGAATCTGGCTTATATTGTGCGCAATACGGAAAACAAGCCCGAGGAACTGTGCAGGCTGCTTGAAAAAATAAAAGGCTCTGCCATTATTTATGTGCGTAGCCGCCAGCGGACAAAAGAAATGGCGGATCTCCTTGTTCAACAGGGTTTTTCCGCCGATTATTACCATGCCGGGTTGAGCAGTGAGGACAAATCGCGGAAACAAAGCCGGTGGAAGAACAATGAAATACGCATCATCGTTTGTACCAACGCTTTCGGCATGGGGATAGACAAGCCCGACGTGCGGCTGGTAGTGCATACCGATTTGCCGAATTCGATAGAAGAATACTTTCAGGAGGCGGGTCGTGCGGGCCGTGACGGGGAAAAAGCCTTTGCCGTCATTCTCTACAACAGGAACGACAGCGTCAAGCTGAAAAAGCGTATCAGGGACGAGTTTCCCGAAAGGGAATTTATTTTCCATGTGTACGATTCGCTCGCATACTTCTTTCAGGTAGCCGAAGGCTTTGGCATGGGCATGGTGTACGATTTTAATATACAACAGTTTTGCGCTACCTATAAATTGCCGCTTTTACCTACTCATAATGCACTCAGGATACTGGGCCTTGCCGGATATATAGAATATACCGATGAAGTGGACAACCGTTCGCGGTTGATATTTACGGCCTACCGCGACGAGTTGTATCACTACGATTTCGACAGGGAGTACGAACAACTGGTAAATACGATACTCCGGCTGTATACGGGGTTGTTTACCAATTATGTTACAATCAATGAAGCTGAAATAGGCCTGAAGACGGACAAGAGCCGGACGGCTGTATACGAAATGCTGAAGATACTGGACAAACGCAATATCATTGATTATATTCCGCACAAGAAAACGCCATTGATTGCATATACCCGGCCCCGTGTAGATAAAAAATATCTGAGTATTCCCCGTCTTGTGAATGAAGACAGAAAAGACCGCTTCGAAAAACGGATATTGGCAATAAGCCATTATGCCGAACAGGACGGCGTATGCCGCAGCCGTATTCTGCTGTCTTATTTCAGCGAGAAAGATATTGCCGATTGCGGACAATGTGATGTTTGTCTGGCAAAAAACAATTCGGGGCTGACCAATATGAAATTTAATGAAATAACCTTGTCCATAAAAGGATTATTAAAAGATGACGAGCAAACTGTCGACTTTATAGTTAGCGCTTTTCCTGATTATCAGCCCAAAGATATTACGACTGTCATCCGTTTTCTTGCAGACGGGGGCGTATTGGAAATAAAACGGGGTAGAGTAAAAATAGCTGTAAAATGAAATTCCCTGTTGCCTGCCGTAGGGCGACCGCAAAGGTAGGGAGTGCAAAATATCTATCGGAAATACTTTTCACCCGGCATGTTATAGCATATTTGGTATTTTTTTTTCGGCAGGGAAACGGGGTGGAAAAAAGGCCTGAGGTCTTTAATGCGAGTAACAACCCCCAATGAAGCGAAGCGATTGGGGGTAAGACCTTTCTCCTGTCAACCCCGATAGCGGGTTGAACAAAGAATAAGATGAACAACTGGCAATCAGCGGAACGTCGCGCAGTCAAATCCAAAAGGCCGGAGAAGACAGACAGGTTTGGATTGTGCGGTTGGCCTGTAGATTCCTCCTTTCGTCCGGAATGACACGCGCCGGTTTGGGCAGATGTGTCAGCTTCCTCATTTTCCTTAAACTCCTTAAATTCTTTAATTTCCTTAAATTACCTTGAAGAGAAGACCAGCCAGGTTTGAATAACGTCGCAGGCATAAAAACACCCTCCTCATTTGATTTTCATCCAAATTCCGTGAATTGGATATAAAAAGGCGGAAATCTGCAACGGATTATCCAATCGGATTAAATATATTTGTTGGATAAATTTATACAATAAACAAAATTCAAATTTATGAAAAAAGCGATTCTATCAATGATTATTGTTGCTTCCGGGTTGTTGTCCGGTTGCAGCAGTGAAGAAAGCGTCTCCAGGCCGGAGACAATTGGACAGACGGGTACTTTGACTTTCAGTTTTCCCGCTCCCCGTCGAAGCGTGACTTATGCAGAAGACGATTCCGATCCTCTGGTTGCAACGGAAAACGAGGCCGCGATTAACGACGTTACCGTATACCTGTTTCAGAGTTCGGGCGAACTGTTGCTGGTGGCAAGGAAATCGGCGTCTCCGAACGAGGTCGATGCCAGATCGGTAACTTTCGATGTGAACAACTTCACATCTACCGGCTCGGGATATACGTTCTATGCCGTTGCCAACGTCAGCGGTAACATTACCGACAACTTCGTTGTGGGCAGTACCACTCTTAATGACTTTACAACTGCCGTTGCGAGCGATACCGGCGACGAACCGATTCAAGGCGGCAACATGCTAATGGTTGGCTACACAACGATTCCGGATCTGTCTGCGATTATCGAATCGGCTTATACAATAACTCTACGCCACCGCGTGGCACGTTTCGACATCAACAACGTCACCGAAGACGACGATCAGACAAATAACAACGATCAAACGAGCGACGAAACATTCTTCGAAATAACAAAGATTCATGTAACAAATACCTTTTCATCCGGTTATCTCACGGAGGAATCCAACGATCAGATCCGTCCCGATCTTGCAAAAGTATCCTTGAGAGGCGGCGCTGCGATCGACGTATCCGATGTAACGGGCATAAACGAAGGACTTGCCAAAAGCGCATTTTACCTTTGGCCGGGATCACTGGATAAAAAGGAAAATCTGAACGATGAATCCACTCTCATCGAGGTTGAGGGCGTCTACACGGGTGACGGCAAGCCGGTCGTATATAAAGTTCTGCTGGCTGACGACCAGCCAATCGATGCCAACAAGCGTTACATATTAAAGGTATCCCGCATTGACCGTACCAACCTGGCATTCGAGCTGGAGGTATCCGATTGGGACGATGGAGAAACAATTACGGCAGTACCGTCTGTTGACGCGGTTGAATATACAGACTTCCGTTTAAACAGCACGGCGCTGCCTGACGGCGAAGACATCGACATTGATTTGTCGGACAATACGGGCGACAGCGAATTACGGTTCTCCACTTTGAGCGAGAACAGGGCGACGGATGAATTGACAGCCACTCTTGTTTGGACTTTGGGAACTGACTATGCAAAAAACAATTTTACGCCTGTTGTTGAAGGCGACCCTGTTGTCACTTACGGAGGCGCCAAAGTCAGACAGACGTATAAAATAATATTGCCAAAGACGACTTATCCGGTTGCCGGCACCCTCACTATCGAAGATGTGGCAACAACAAAAAAGCAGACCTTTAACATCACTTCCATTCCGAAATACGAAAACACGGGTTTCACGCCCGTCCTTGTCGGGGGCAAGTATTGGGCTCCGGTAAACGTTGGCGCGAATTCTATCATATACAACTCTGCTCTTGCCGGTTGCGGTTATTATTTTCAGTGGGGCCGCAGTTACACAATGTTTAGCGATTACGATGGTTCAAATCCCGATGTCGGCGACAAGGTGGCTGGTCCTTTATCCGACGAGGAGGCCAAAGCCAAGGCAGACAAATTCATCACTGGCAGCGACTGGTTATCTCCTCCCAATGACTATTTATGGACTACAGTTGATTCTCGTGGTCCATGTCCTGCCGGTTGGAAGGTTCCTGCCGAGACTGAGTTGTCGGTGTTGAAAGACAGGTATATCAATACTAATTTCAATAAAGAGGACGATAAACGTTTGACGATCCCTGCCGACGAGGGCGAGTACCTCTATCTGCCTGCCGCTGGTAGCCGCAATAGTGCCGGTACGTGGAACGATAGGGGTACGCTCGGCTACTATTGGTCGTCTAGCGTTGCCAATAGTAGCGCACGGAGGTTGAGCTTCAGTAGCAGTGGATCCTCTGTAGCTGCGTACAATCGCGCGAACGGTTTCTCTGTGCGTTGTATCCAAGAATAGGAGCAAGGCAGGATATGAATGAATTGTAATGTCATGGAAACGGGTAAAATTTTTCCGGCGCCTTTGGCAGGAACCCTGTCTGGACAGGGTTAAATGCTGTTCCATGACAAATCAACATGAAGACGGGCGCACAGCTTTGGCAAAACAATCCGTTCAAATCAAATGAATAGCCGATGGATTTGCTCTTGTATCCAGCCCGGGTTCGGGACAGGGACAGTCTTGGGACTTGCATCTCGATAGAAAAAATGAATAGAACAACAACAAATCCCCGCGGATAGAGTTACTTATCTATTTTTCATACATTTACAAAATTTGAAATTCCGGGAAAATGCCAAATGGCGCAGATATAGGGGATTCACAAACAAACAGATTCACGAACAAACAAGGTGAAATCTCCGCGGGATTTGAAATTTGTGCAAGACACATCTTTTCCATTGATATGAATGCCCCAGGAAAAAACGCTTGACATATAGTGATTCCGACGGTTTTCCTGTCCCGAATCCGGATATCCGGCCAGAATAATATGTTTTCCCGTTATTTTTTCCTACCTTTATCCGGTAAATCTCTTTAAAACAAACGATGATATGGCT
>JAISSD010000082.1 GCA_031273295.1 Prevotella sp. | reverse complement strand
GGACGGGCGTTCGACATTAAATGTGTTGACGACGCGACGCGGTTTAAAATCCTTCGTGCGGCTATTGAGGTCGGATGCACCCGGATAGGCGTTGCTAAGACGTATATCCATGTTGACTTCTCGCCGTTTCATGCACAAAATGTAGTTTGGGAATATTAATTTATAAAGTATTAAAACATGAAAAAGGTAATTATCAGTCAGCCAATGAAAGGCAAAACAGAAGAGCAAGTACGCAGCGAAAGAAGCGAACTTGTAAAGAAATTGGAAAAAGAGGGGTATGAAGTAGTAGATACCATATTTCCCGATTTCACCAACAAGGGAAATATCCCGTTGAAATATCTTGCAAAATCAATAGAATATATTGCAGATGTTGATGCGGTATATTTCATGGACGGTTGGCAGAACGCGCGCGGTTGCAAAATCGAACATCAATGCTGTGTTGACTACGGCATCAGCATTATCAAGGATTAGCATGAAAGCAAAAACAATTCTCATATACGCCGCCCTCCTGCTGTTCGGCGCCGTGATAGGATTCTTTTCCGGGCGGAAGACAATTACCGAAGTAGTGAAAACAGAGGTGGTGAAGGGTGAGCCGGTCGCCAATTCAGTAACCGGATTACAGCCCTCCAGAGAAGATGTCCCGGACGTTCCTATGTTGCCTATCAAAACAGACACGATATACGCCGACAGCGTCCGATACATCGTTCAGTCGGTCGACACGGCTGCTATCATCAGGGAATACGAGCTAAAGCGACATTACGCCGCTACGCTATTCGATAATCAATACGGGAAGCTGGATATATCGCTCAATACGCAATACAACCGGCTGGGCGAACTGACCTATAATTTTGAACCGCTATACACGGTAAAAACGGTAGAGAGAAAGCGCGTCTGGGTACCGTTTGTTTCCGCCTCGTATAGCACCCTGAACAAGGTTGGTGTGGGCGGAGGGATATTCTACAATGATATAGGGTTACAGATAGAGTATGTAACCGATTTCGAGGTAAAAGGATTGAATATCGGGTTATTGTATAAGTTTTGATTGGTATTTGTATGGTTTAGGTTAGTGTACGCGACCGCCCGGCTTGTGAGAAGTAGGGCGGTTTTAGTTTTTCCCGGTAAAATACGGATGCGCCTGCAATCTCTTGGCATTTTCTTCTGCGGATACCTTTATGTATCGTATTGTCTGTTCCACCTTGGCGTGGCCTAATATATCCTGAATAAACTTTACGTCAATTCCGGCAAGGTACATATTGGTTGCCCCTGACCGGCGGGCGGTATGCGATGTGATAAACTCGTATTTCTTTCCTACGATGTTTTCTCTTGCGCCCCCACGGGTTTTGGTAAGCAAGACTTCTCCATCAATGCCGGCAAGCCTGCCGATGACCTTTATCTGGTCATTGTGCTTTTGGTCAGAGATAGGTTCAGGAAGCACGTTTCCCCGTCGAAGGAGTATTTTTCGCAGTAGGTGGTGCATGGGTATATATACCTTCTTATCCTTTTTCTGCGTCCATATAGCGATTATGTCATCGCTGAAATGCAATGATTCCAGACGGGAATAATCGGAATGCCGGAGAGCCGTAAAACACCCTATCAAAAACCTGTCACGCTCTTCGTTTAGGGAAAAGATGGCTCGTTTCAGGTTCTGCGGTCGGGCATCAAATCCATTCCCAACCAGCATATCTTCCGTGAAGTTCAAATTAAATATCTTTTCCAGTTCCGGCAACGTGAGATAGATTGAATCCGTTTGTTCCGATTCGACGCGAAATTTTTTATCCCTGTACCCTGTGAAGTTATGCAGTCCCCGGCTGTGCGCTTCGTTCATGAATACGGTTATGTTTTTGAATAGCCCGCCTATGTAGTTTTTGCTGTAATAATATTCCTTGTCTTTCTTCATGTATGAACCTTCTGTCATCCATCGGTGAAAGTGGTTGTAAAAGTTCATATCAATGTCGATAAACCGGAGGCGGCTGCGGGTGTGCTTCTCGTATTCTTCCAGCTTGTGAATCGTTGTTATATATCCTGTTCGCGTGCGATGGTGCCGAATGGCTTCATCGGCAAACGACCGGGCGAAGTTAACCAGATATTGACTTTCCATTTTGTGTGCAACCCCGCCGGCATCAATGTTCATTTGCTCCATGTGTTGTTTGAAGTCGTCGCGCACTTGCCGCTCTGTCGGGGTGACAAGCCCGTAGGAGGTCACTATCCCGGATAATATCTTTTCGAGGTCATCTATGCGTTTATTGACAAACGCCGCCTCCTTGTATTCGCGAACCAACTTGCAGCGTCCTTTGGCTTCGCTCCAATATTTCATGATGACCGATTCGCCGACTGACACGCGGTATTCCTGCCCTCGGTGGTAGATGAACGCACGTAGCGAAGTCTTTTCCTTGCGCCTGTCAAATGGCAAAAATTTGATGTTCATATTTTGCAGTATATTTTGCAGTGTTTTACTGTTAAAATTCGATTCTATTTGTGCAAATATACGATTTTCCAAAATACAACAACCTATCAAACAGAATATTTTGAACAAATAGGGATAAATATAAATAAAGGGTTTAACTCTCATCCTGCGTACCAATAAAAAAGGAAGCCCCGAATGGTTGATATGCCATTCGGGGCTTCCTTTTTTTCTGCCGGATGCTCAAAGGGCGAAGGCCGGCTTGCGGTGTATCCACTGGCCGCGGGTGAAGTCGGGGAAGTCGACCACAGCGCCTCCGCGGGCAATCGACATTTCCGACAGGCCGGAGATGGCGCTCCAGGCGGCCGCGTCGTAACAATCCATCGGCACGGGTTTCTTGTTCCGTATGGCGTCGATAAAGTCGTACATCATAATGTAGTCCATGCCTCCATGCCCTGCTTCTCTGGCATTGGCGTCGAGCGTGCTCCATAGTTTATGGTCGTATTTCTTGAACCATGCATCCGACTCATCCCAGCGGTGAGGTTTGGAGGCGCCTTGCACATACACATGGTCGCCATCGTTCATCCACAGTCCTTCCGTCCCTTGGATGCGGAAAGCGAGCGAATAGGGACGGGGCGAGTTGGTGTCGTGCGTGACGATAACGGTCTGTCCGTTGGCGCATTTAATCATGGAAGTGACGATGTCGCCCAGGTTGAAGCGCAGCTTTGCCAGGGGATGGTCTTCGCCTCCGTTGTCGACAATAAACTTGTGCAGCCCGCGCGACTGTGTCGCCATGGCCGAGAGCGAGAGGAAGCGGTTGCCGTGGTTGATGTCCAGACAGTTTGCCACCGGCCCGATGCCGTGGGTGGGATAGATGTCGCCATTGCGTGCGACGGAATGTTGCGTGCGCCACTGTGCTTCGGCGAAAGCGGTTGGCCCCATGCGCAGTTCGCCGCCTTTTTTATAGCTATAGCTGGCGCCATCGTTGAACTTCACATCCCTCAAATCGTGCTGGTAGCCGCATCCGGCGTGCAGCAGTTCGCCGAAGAGTCCCTGTCGCACCATGTTGAGCGCCGCCATGCAGTCGCGGCGGTAGCATACGTTTTCCATGATGTTCAGGTGGCTACCGGTGGCTTCGGATACATTGACCAGGTCCCAACATTCTTCCAGCGTATTGGCGGCCGATACTTCCACGCCTACATAGGGCACGCCGGCTTTCATGGCGGCCACCGACATGGGTACATGCCATTCCCAAGGGCTGGCGATAATCACACAATCAAATTCCTCGTTCGCCAGCATCTGCTCAAAAGCCCGTTCGCTTCCGGTATAGACCTTCGGCTCGGGCACGTTGAAGCGGGCAATGTGTTTGAGGGTGCTTTCCAGCGGCCCTTTCTGAATGTCACAGATTGCCGTGATTTTATTACCGGGGATGGCCATCACATTGTTGATATGCTCCTGGCATCTCGAGCCGGTGCCGATAAATCCGAAGCGGAGTTTACCATCATCCTTACCGGCAGGCTTTTTTTTCTGAGGTTCAGAGGCGTTTGTTACTTCGGCTGCAACCGCGCGGTTGCTTAGTGTTACACCGGTAGCTCCGATACCGGCCACAGTCATTTTTTTAATAAAAGAACGACGAGCGTTTTCCATTTCTTTGTATAGTTTAATTTTACGTGCGTAAATATACTGTTTTTTCGGTTAATTAATTTTTTGAGGTGCTATGAAAAATACCGACCTTTGTATTCATAGACAATTAAGCAAGAGACAATGGGAAGAAAAAGATTAACCTGTCCACCAGTGGAGGAACTTTATGC
>JAISSD010000059.1 GCA_031273295.1 Prevotella sp. | reverse complement strand
CCCCTGACCGCACACGACAAAATCACCACCCTAAAAGGCATCCACCTGATAGGCCACATCACCAAACCCTCCTTAGGCAGTTATCTGGTAGGCCGCGACGGAGGCGAAGTGCAGTTGATAGCTCAAGGATGGCCAACACCAACGCCCGGCTGAAGCAACCACTTCCAGACAGATATCACCTTAATATTCAGTCCATCATCGACAATGTTTTCATCCTCGTTTTTGGTGATGATCATCATTTCACGCACCTCTGTTTGCTGTGCTATTTTTGACAAAGCTTTGATTTCGCGTGCACGTGTTTCCATGTCTTGCAGGCTATAACAGACTTGCACAGCCAACTGAACATCAGGCACATAAAAATCTACCTCAATGTTATGGTGGTAGAAATAAACATACTCTCCGTACAGACGCCGCAACTGAACAGCCACTATATTTTCCAGCAAGGAAGTCGACGGGTCAAGCAGGAATAAATGAATCAGGCCATTATCTGTGAAATAGTATTTTTTGTTCGATTCTTTCTCCGCTAATTTGGCACAAAAATTCTCCACCGGAAATATCAGCCACGATTCTTTCAGATACCCCAAATAATCAATCACGGTATCCGTACTTATCTTTTTTCCTGACGCAGACACCACATTGGCCAGACGGGTGAACGACGAAGGCTGTTTGACACTTTCCGCTAATTTGCGGATAAGCACACGCAAGGCAAAATCATTTCGTATCTGATGCCGGGCGATTAAATCTCCAAAAAACACTTTCTGATATAAATTGCTCAACCATGCCCGTTTGTCGGTAACATGCAATAATTCAGGCAGTCCGCCAAACCGGAAATACGTTTCAAAAGCTTTCGTTATCTCTGTCTGAAATTGATAGATCGCATTTTTATTTCGGATATCAATGCCGCACGAAAGCAAATATTCATCAAACGAAAACGGATAAATATTCCGTATCATATACCGCCCGCCTAACGTGGTGGCAATCTCACTACTCAACATTTTTGCATTGCTCCCTGTGATATAAACCCGGTAGCCTTGATCCGCTAAGCGACGGGCGAATTTTTCCCAACGCTCAACGACTTGTATTTCGTCGAGGAAAAATATCGGCTTGCAATCATACATCTCCTCGTAGCAGACTTTAATAAGATTTAAGTCGCTGATATCTAATGATGATATACGATCGTCTTCAAAATTAAAATAGAGAATTTCATCTTTCGAGCGCCCTGTTTGCAACAAATGCCGAATCTGTTGATACATCAAATAAGATTTACCAGCCCGGCGCAATCCGACAAAAACATAATTGAGGACGTCCTCCATAGGATAAGGACGTTCTATCAAGTTAATATTAACCACTTCTCGTTGATACTCAGCAATCAACGTCTTTATCAATTCTTTATCCATGACAGTTTTATCGAGTATAGACGACAAAGATACATTGTTTTATCGAACATAAACGATAAAACAACCTGTTTTTATCGAATATAAACGATAAAATACCTCTTGTATGGCCGGCAAAATTCCATGACTCTAAGGATATGGATGAAAAGTGAAGGATATTTCCCCGAAAAAAATGCTGGGAGGGGAGGGGGGAGAGTTGAAAGTGAATAACTATACGTTATCCATTCTCCACTATACGTTATCCATTCTTCACTATACGTTATCCATTCTCCACTATACGTTATCCATTCTCCACTATACGTTATGAAAATCAGACCTTTCAGGTCAGTACGATGTCTTACCTTATCCCGAACTCAGGTTGGGAGGGGGAGAGTTGACTATAATTGAAAGCCCCTGCCAAGCCCAATCCCCTACCCTCCCCTTGTATGGCGGGGCTGGGAGGTAATAATAAACAAATTGTGCAGGGATAATAAACGAATCAGCCGTTGCTCATTCGTTTATTTGGGAGGTAAGCGTATGCAAGCATTTATTTCTTTTGCTTTACCAACATAATAACCGGATTATCATCTTCATCCAAGCTCGCAGCAATTTCTTTCAACTTGCCTTCTTTCAGTTGGTCTTTCTTATAAATCTCAACAAGTCGGGATGCATTTAAACGAGTGACCATCGTTTTATCATACACAACCTTTATGCAATCTTTTATTTCAAAAGAGGGTCTAACGAGTCTATAGCGCCATTATATATATGGGCAGCTTCGCGACATCCTCCATCGCAATCGCCCATTTGTGAACAATGAATACATGAAGCTGGGAGATAATCTTTCATTGTAAATTTCTTCCAATAGGGATGGTTTGGCAGCATATCCATTTGGGTGAAATGTTCGAGTTTAACCGTCGAATGATTGCACACTCTGACAAATCCATCGGGGCTAATAACAAAAAATCCTATTGCTGCCGAGCATCGTGTGCCAATGGAGAGTTGTTTATATTTTTCTTTATCAACGATGCATTTAGGTAGCTCTGTCCCAATATCTCCGAAACGTCCGGCATCCGTGAGAGCTTCTTCTGCTATGTCAAGCATCTGTCGAACTTCGTGTACGTTGAGCATTAGCTCTTTTTCATAAGAGAGTCCACGCCCACCGGGTAAAAAACGATTGAGTAATAATTGATCGGCGCCTGCAAGAAAAGCCGCAGACAAAATATGATAAAGTTCAAAAAGATTTTTCTTTGTAACGGTTACATTTACAACAGTGTACATACCCATTTCGTGTGCCATACGGAATTTGCTTAAAATATGATCAGGGTTTCCCGATCCGGTATGTTCTTTAAGGGTGGATAATCCCGGAAGACTGATACTTAATTGAACATGATGGCGTTGTAAAAACGCTAATATCTTTTTTGTAATAGCAGTCCCATTCGATATAAGATATAGTTTTAGAGGTTTTTCTTCTCTAATCAACTGTCCGTTTTCCGTTTCAATACGGGTTACTGTTTTTGAGGCAGCGTATTCAATTATTTCAAAAATACCTTTGCGTAATAATGCTTCTCCTCCTGAAAATACAATATTATTTACTCCCCGTTCACACAACATATCAATAAGCGTTTTCCACTCACCGACCGAAAGTTCCGATTTCGATTCAAAACCATTGAATTTGGCAGCCTCCCATGGACACGAACAAAATATGCAGCGATGATTACAAGCGCCGGTTATTTCCAATATTGCGGTTGTAGGCAGAAAGGAAACGGCAAGGCTTGAATCGGTTATATTTTCCACATTATTTTTCAAAGTCACCCATAGAATAATAGCACATTGGACGCTCTTTTCGCTTAGGCTTTTTGGAAGATTCGATTTCCTTTAACCTTTCCCGAAGTTCTTCTTTGGTCAACTTAGAAATATCCTCAGCTGTCGGTTGTTTGTTTTTTTTTCTGAAAATGTCAAATAATCCCATATCATTTATTTTTTTGTAATTACTCAGATTGAAAATTCATACCTTGGCAAGATTTTAAATTACCGCATAAAGATACGAATTTGATTGAAAATAGAGCGCTTTTCTCAATGACGAATTACGATTGCTGTCAGCGGCCGTTTAAAATTGTTAATTTCTGGGCTGGTGCTGGTGCTGATACAGATATCGTTTTATCTTTGTTCGTGGTCTGTGTAAATAGATTGTGGAACGAGAAAAAGTAAAAACAATATACC
>JAISSD010000019.1 GCA_031273295.1 Prevotella sp. | reverse complement strand
CTTCGCCCGAACTGACGGCTACCGACTTGATACAGTTTGAAAAAGAAATTGGCGGGCTAAACCGCGCTGCAACTGTTTTGAATGATTTGGCGGAAAGTTTGGATTTCAAAAAAATACCGCCACATTTTTTTGAGTATGCGCCTGTGCCTGTCATTCAGCGTTTGGGTTATTTGCTTGACGTTGAACTTGAATATCACTTGCAAGCGGAAGAGTTACTTTTACAAGTCAAACAGTATGGCTATTCGTTTCGTACCACGCTGTTAAAAAACAGAAAGCCTGTTGCAGGTTGCGAAACAAATAAAAAATGGAAAATAATAGTAAACGAACAAATTGAAATAGACGAGTAATGATACCTGAATATGCCATAAGAGAATGGGGTAAAACAGTCACTTGGAACAGACCTGCTCTGAAAGTGGTATAAAAACCCTCCTGTCAAAAGATGCATTGCCACATACCGGTACAAAAACGGCAGTTTTGAGTTTTCCATTACCGTGCCTGAACGCAACGCAGAGGTAGTGGCAATGACTGCATTTGTAGCGTGGTTTGTTTTGAAACCACCCGCAGCATCGATATTCAGCCTCAAGTATATGAAATCGCAGCCGTTTACGCAAATATCAGCGACACAAAAAAGACTGCCCGAAAAAACTTTCGAAACAGCCCCGTTTGTTTTAAACAATTTTCTTACATTTGCAGCATAATGATTGATAGCGCGGATATAAAAGAGAGAGGGACGTCGTTACTCGGATATGCCATGCATTATGGCGCTTTTCTGGGGCTTTTCTGGATGTTCAAATACCTGTTCAAGATAGGGGCCGGTTTTTCGGACCATGTGTTTATTTATGTATTCTATTTGTTGAATGTCGGCACATTCCTGCTAATTTACATCTTTACTTTTAAATATAAAGAATCGGAACCCGACAAGCCGAAAGGTCTATGGTCGTGCGTCTTTTTTGTCTTGCTAATCTGTTTCTTCGCATCCTTTTTCGAAGCGGCGATCATGTATGCTCATTATACGTTCGTCAATCCGGGCGCTTTTGTGAAAATGTCGGCGCCTTTTATAGAAATGGTAAACAAAATGCCAAATCTTCAGGCGGGTCAGAAAGAAATATTTCTTTATATTGTCACGGGAAAGCCATTGTATATTATCTCCGCGTTTATAGGCAATATGGTACTGGGTGTGGTTTTAGGCTTCCTTATGAGTTTTCTCGTAAACAGTACGAATAATAGATCGACCGGAGGCCTCGATAGATAAATAATGATATCCGTTGCGTAATATTATGGACATATCCGTTGTAATACCCTTGCTGAATGAAGAAGAATCCCTTCCGGAACTTTACGCGTGGATAAAGCGCGTAATGGATGATAACGCTTATTCTTATGAAGTGATCTTTGTTGACGATGGCAGCGTCGACCGGTCATGGGATGTTATAAGCAATTTAAAGAAAACCTCGCCGGAGATAAAAGCAATACGTTTCAGACGCAATTACGGGAAGTCTCCGGCCCTCCACTGCGCATTCCTGAAAGCGGCAGGAGATGTTGTTATCACTATGGACGCCGATATGCAGGACAGTCCGGATGAAATTCCGGCCCTGTATAAAATGATAAGGGAGGATGGTTACGATTTGGTGTCGGGCTGGAAAAAGAAGCGCTACGACCCGCTGTCAAAGACCTTGCCCACCAAATTGTTTAATGCGACAGCCCGTAAAGTATCGGGAGTAAAATTGCACGACTTTAACTGTGGATTGAAATCCTATCGCAACGAAGTAGTAAAGGGTATAGAGGTATACAACGACATGCACCGTTATATACCGTATCTGGCCAAAATAGCCGGATTTAATAAAATAGGAGAAAAGGTGGTGCGTCACCAGGCGCGCAAATACGGTAAAAGCAAGTTCGTCGGCCTTAGTCGCTTCGTCAACGGTTATCTGGATCTGCTTACGCTTTGGTTCCTCTCTGTATTCGGACGCAAACCGATGCATTTTTTCGGCCTGTGGGGTACGGCTATGTTCCTGTTGGGCTTTATAGCCGTGATTATTGTAGGCGTCAATAAATTATACGCGATGTACAATGAAATATCGCATCCATTGGTCACCGATTCCCCGTATTTTTATATAGCCCTGGCCACGATGTTACTAGGCTCCCAATTATTCCTCGCAGGGTTTCTGGGCGAAATTGTATCCCGAAACTCGACAGTCAGAAACGATTACAAAATATCGGAAGAATTATAAATATAAAATGCCGGAACAGGAATACCGGCGTTTGTTTTGCAACTGCAAGATCAGCAATGAAACTAAAAGAACTCATCGAAAATCGCTATTCGGTCAGGGCTTATCTTCCCCAAGCCGTGGAGAAGGAGAAGATCGATTATATCCTTGAATGTGCGCGTTTGGCTCCTTCGGCCTGCAATAACCAACCCTGGAAATTTTATATTGTCCGTAGTGAAACCGTAATATCCAAGATACGGGAGTCATACGGCAGAGAATGGTTTAAAACGGCGCCGATGTATATTGTTGTATGCAAGGACGTTTCCATATCGTGGAAAAGGTCGGCGTCGGACAATAAGGATTTCGGTGATGTGGATACGGCCATTACGGCGGAGCATATCTGTCTGGCAGCCGCTGAAATCGGCTTGGGTACATGTTGGGTATGTAATTTTAATCCGGATTTACTGGCACAGGCGCTGGATCTATCCGCCAAGCTTGAACCCATAGCCATATTTCCTCTCGGCTACATCGATACGGATAAAAGCATAGCGGCAGAAAAGAAACGGAAGCCCTTATCCGAAACAGGCGAATGGATATGATTCGGATTGCGGCATTAGCGGCAAGCCTTTCGATAGAAACCTGGTTGTTGTTCCCGCCCGTGGCCTATAGTATCTACACATCTTTTTAAAATTTATTTTGTTAAAAACACCTTGTCTTTGCGCAATAAAATGCAATTATTTTGGAGTCAAGCGTCTCGACAGGCGCTCTGTTATGGCATGAGAAATAAATAATTTATCATGTCCTGATTTATTGCAGGGGATTGCAACTAACAACCAATAGAACAGAATGCAGTTAAATCCCTGGCGACGAAAGTTACAAAGCGCCTCTCGTTCTTTCGGATTTAACTGCATTTCGACACAAAGAAAACGGAACGTATACCGGACTGTTACGCTCCGTTTTTCAGTGTCTCATTTTAAGACTGCCTGCTCCCGATAATGTCCCGATTGAAATTTTTTACCCGTTTCGATGACATTACGATGCTTTAACACAACGGATGATGCCGCCGTACGCCTGACCGTTGGTGTAGGGGCCGGCGGAGTCAGTGTAGAAGACCAGATAGGCGCTGCTGTTAGCGCCACGCGAAGCCGAATGGTAGTGGCCTTTGTTGCCTACTCTATCCAGCGAACCATTATCCCAACGGAACCCGCCGGCGGAAAAGAAAGGTTTATAGCCGTTCGCGTCGGGGCGCGGGTTGTTTTTTTTGCGACGACCGATAAATGAGCCGTCATACATAACCGGCCACGTACCGTCGTTAGCGCCGGAAGATAAATTGCCGGGCCACGTTTGGAGTCCGCCATAATCATTAAGCGCTCCGCTAAAATCTCCTGAGGTCGGCATACGCCACATTACAACCGGTGAACCCGGAGCCTTGCCTGTTTCACTGAGATAACGGCAAATATCCCCTCTCCATGTTTCAGGAGTATGTGCCGTGGTGGTGATATAAGACGAAACCGAACTGTTATAATAAGTCACATACGGAATGTTACTCCAAGCGCTAAAATAGGCAGTCGGGCTGGAAGGGGAGCCGGCTGTACCGGCAGTCTTCTGCGTCCATGTACCGGTAGCGAAATCGGGAACATATACCTTGCTACCGCTACCCCATCCCCCGCTTGAATCCAACCCGACAAGGCCGCCCCATTTAAAGAAAACTCCCTGGTAAGTCTCGGAGCCGGAGCCGGGAGCATCGTCGGCAGGGCGATCGGTTGGGGTGTCGTCGAAAGTCAGGTAACCTGCGCCGGTAGACGCATCCGTAGTGACCCAATAGATATTACTGCCGGCCCAACCCAAGTGTGTTGACGGATCGGTTTCATACGTCCTTGCAGCCAGAGAAACCTTCCTTTCCACTGCCTGAAACTCACCGGCAGGACTGAAGAAGGTCAGGGTAGCCTCGGCGGTAGGCGCCGTCCAGTCTGCATTTGGTTTGAGTGTGAGAGTTATAGCCTGATTTGTTACAGCGCCCCCACTGACAGGAGTGAAACTGGAAATAATTGCATCCGGATCACTGTCGACCCTGACGCGCCAGTTATAAGTCGATGTGACCCTTATGGCGGTAGAACTGGTGATGCGCGCCGAAAAAGGCGAACCTATGCTTCCCTGAGCGGTAACGCTGAACCCGTTGACCGAGCTTTTCTGGGTGACGGTTATTTCTTTCTTCAACAGGCCCGAAGTGATGGTAATGGTACCCTCGCGCGCAGTGGTGGTGGATTCTGCATTGAATATCAGCATGGCGGGCGTATTCGACACTGTTGTGACGGGAATGGAGGTGTTTCCGCTACCGGGAACGGAACCGAATCTCAACCAGTCCCCGTTGCTTGATGCGGTGGCGCTGTAGCTTCCGTATGTGGTGGACAGATACAGGGTATCCGCCTGCTGTCTGCTGTCCAGGGTATACGAATCCCGGCTTGTCCCCAGTGCATACTGTCCGTTGTAGACGTATGAAGTGACAAGGGATTCGTTCATGGCTGACAGGCTGACCGTCATGTTGAAGGGGACTGCAGCAAAAGCTTCTTCCGGCGTATCATAACCCGGGCC
>JAISSD010000291.1 GCA_031273295.1 Prevotella sp. | reverse complement strand
CTCTTATGTAACATCCCCCTCAAGCCGTTTTTAATTTTTCCGGAAGAGCTTCCAACTGTCTTGTTTTCCGCTCAATTGAAATACCGCACTCCCCGTGTTACTGTTATGCGTGCTGCATGAAAAATGATAGGGGACTCATTACCTTCAGCTTTTTTCCTCTTTGTTCGATTTCATATCCAAATTCCGCTAATTGAATACAAAAAGGCGGAAATACGCAACAGTTCATCCGACCGGATTCAATATATTTGTATCACAATAGATAGCATCTATTGCTACTGGAAAGCGTTAAACGCTAATAAGAATGAAGAATGAAAAATGAAGAATGGAGAATGGAGAAAAGCTAAAAAAACGTTTTACGGTCAATGTAATGACATTGCATCAACAGATTTACCGGTATCAATTAAATTTATTTATAAACAAAATTCACAGATTATGAAAAGAAAGATTTTTTCGGCTATTCTTGTTGCTGCCGGGTTGTTGTCCGGTTGTAGCAGCGAGGAGGTCGTTCCCGAGGCGGAAACAGCCGGACAGTCGGGTACTCTGACCTTCAGTTTTCCTTTGTCGCGTCCAGGCGTTACATATTCGATTGCCGATGATGTAACCGCCGGCGCCGACGTGACTGCGGTCGGAAATGAAAACGTAATAAACGATGTTACCGTTTACATGTTTCAGAATTCGAATGAAGAAAAGCTTGTTGCCAAACAGTCGGTTTCTTCGGAAGGCGGCGTTCAGTCTGTCACTATCGATGTAAGCAATTTTACTTCCGGCAACGAAGATTATGTGTTTTATGCTGTGGCTAACGTCCACAACAACATCACGGACAACTTTACGATTGGCGTCACCACTCTCTCCATTTTTACTGCTGCCGTTGCCACCGCTACCGACGCCGTTCCGATTTCCGGCAGTAACATGTTGATGGTCGGCTATAAAACCATAGCCGGGCTGGATACTGCTACTCCGTCGACCCAGGTGATCAACCTTCGTCACCGCGTTGCCCGCTTTGACATAGACAACCTCGCTTTCGACGACAATTCGGACAACGACAATCTGACTTCGGGAGAGCCGGGTTACAATGAAAAGGAGACGTTTTTCACAATCACCAAAATCCATGTATTGAACACTCTTTCGTCCGGTTACCTTACGAAAGAAAACAATGGTCAGACGCGCACTCCTCTCACTGACAAATCGACCCTGACAATTCCTGTAGACGGCGTGCCCAACATCAACACGGCTAATCTTGCCGAGGGAGCGTTTTACCTTTGGCCGGGGAAGCTTGCCGCCAAGGCTGATTGGAACGAAGGTTCCACAATCATCGAGGTAGAGGGTTATTCTGTCGACCTGAAGCCCCGTTTGTTCACCGTTCAGTTGGGGAGCGCTCAAGAGATACTGGCCAACAAGCGTTATACACTGTCGGTATCCCGTATCAGCCAGACCACTCTGGCTTTCGCTCTTACAGCTTCGAATTGGGAAGATGACACAAATGTTCAGGCCACTCCGGAGTCTGTCGATACCTTTGAGTACGGCGAATTCGCATTGAACGGCTTTCCGCTGGAAAGCAACGACATCGACCTGTCGGATAAAACAGGAGACAGCGAGTTAACGTTTTACACCGATGGCGACAGCAAGGCGACGGGCGTTTTGACCGCTACTCTTGATTTGACTGAGGGATCGGCTTATGCAAGCGAAGTCACCCTTGCGCCTGACGGCGATCCTGTCGTTACCTATTCGGTCGGCAAGATCAGACAGTATTATAAAATCACCTTGCCAAAGCCGTCTATCGCGGTCAGCGGCACGCTCGTTATAGACGACGGGAAAGGCAAAACGAAGACCTTTGACATCACCTTCGATCCCGGTTCCGATCCCGATCCTTCCACTCCCTATTACTCAAACACGGGACTCAAGGCCGTCCTTGTCGGAGGCAAGTATTGGGCTCCCGTAAACGTTGGCGCAACTTCTACCACCTACAGCGCAGATGTTGCGGGTTGCGGTTACATTTTTCAGTGGGGACGCAGCTACGCAGCGTTTACTTACGGTAGCGAAGATGATACTCTGGAGGGGCCTGTTACCGCTTCGGAAGCATCTAATAATTACGCGAACAAGTTTATCTTCAACAATATAACAGAGCCTTATGACTGGGTAGACCCCCAAGATTCCGATTTATGGCCGGGTGACAATGCACAGGGTCCGTGTCCTGCCGGTTGGCGGGTTCCAACATCCGACGAATTGGAAATTTTAATGAACAAGTATAGCGATGAAAACTTCAGTGATCATCGTTTGAGGATTCCGCGCGACCCGGAACAGTCGTTAGGCGACGACCTCTACTTGCCTGCCGCGGGCAGCCGCGATTATGCCGGTACGTGGAACTATCAGGGTGCGGGCGGCAATTACTGGTCGTCTTCCTGTCCCAGTAGCGCCGCGATGATGCTCGAAATCAGTGTGTATGGGGCTCAGATATATGGGTTCTACCGTACGTGCGGCGGTTCTGTCCGTTGTATCCAGGAATAGTAGCACCACAGACGCTATTCGATTCGTTTGATTCATACCTCCTCGTCTTAAAGAGGCTATGTAAAAAACATATATATATAACAAATTTTTACAATTCGGAGCAAGTTCCGAATTGTAAAGTTTGTTGATTATTTTCCCCGTCCTTTCGGATTACAATTACAAATCAAGGGAGCGGAGTTAAATCCCCTGCGACGGAAAATCAAGATTCGGACAGTGATGTCGCACTGCAAAAAAAGAACGGCCAAATTTATTTAACACGAAGAACACAAAGCGTATCACAAAGGGCGCCACAAAGGGCGCCAGGGAAAACACTTTGTATTCCTTGCACCTTTTGCTATACCTTGTACGGCATGGTTTTGTGCATGGAAGGCATATGGTAAAAACCTCGTTTATAAAGAATTGAGAATGAAGAATGGGAATGAAGGAGGTTTTTACCATTTTGCGACGTGGCGTTCTTCCTGATTTTCAAGGAAATTCTTTGTGTCCTTTGTGTTAAAACAACAACTGTTTGAAAAACGATAATTTGAATTGTGAAAATCGACGGAGCCAAATGCACCCTTTTTTTTGCACGCAGATGACGCGGATTGAACGGATAAACGCAGATTATACCTTGCACGGCATGGTTTTGTGCATGGAAAGTATATGGTAAAAACCTCATTTTTACCTAATTCCAATAAACAAAACAACAGTAGAGAGCCAAATGAGTTACCCCAAACGCCAAACCTCTTATGTAACATCCCCCTCAAGCTGCTCATTGAAATACCACACTCCCCGTGTTACTATTATGCGTGCTGCATGAAAATGATAGGGGACTCATTAACTCATTATTTTTCAACTCTTTTCCTGTTAATTATTTGATGATAAAATTCAAGGAACCGTACAAAAATAAACAGGACATTTATTCGCATTCCGTTCCTGACGGGACGGGCAATGCAACGCCCCTGTCCTGGATAGAATGTTGATAGAAAACTTTATTTTTTAATGATGTAATGAGGTTGGGGCGACTATATGATATTCCATTGCTACTGAGGTTGTTTTGTCAAAAAAATCAGGTAAAAATGAGGTTTTCTGCTACCGAGTCCTTAAGCGATGAATCGCCGCCCTAAACAAGTAATTGAAAAACAACTACTTAGCGGTTTGCCATAAATTTCAGAACACCAATACTATCGCAAATTAAAATACAACAACAAACAAGATGAGCTACGTCGGATTACGATATATGATAGCTAATAATCAGTTATTTAATTCGCAAACTTGCGTGGTAACGC
>JAISSD010000240.1 GCA_031273295.1 Prevotella sp. | reverse complement strand
ATCGTAACAATAAAAATTTCACAATCATGAAATCAGTTCAATTAAATGAAAATTTGAATTTGAAAGCGCCCAAAATGCTGACGTTAGAACCGAAGCAGGCAATCTATCTGAAGCTGACGGGCGACTATGCCACCCTGGATTTTGGTGGTGCATGGGGCAAACTGTGGCAGCACGTAAAAGAAAACAAGCTCTTTTCAGCAGGCATCGAACACATTTGCATCTATCACGACGACCCGAAGTGACGGAAGAAAGCAAGTTGCGCACGGACGTCTGTCTGGTGTTGCCCAAAAAAGCCGAACCGAAAGGCGAAATCGGTGTAAAAACGATTGAAGGCGGCAAGTACGCAATGTTCCTGTATCAGGGTTCGTATGAACACATGAGCGCAGTTTATGACACCATCTATGCCAAATGGTTACCGGAAAGCGGTGAACAACTACGCAACTATCATTGCTTTGAGAAATACATAAACAATCCAGACAATACAGCTCCCGATAAGCTGAAAACGGAAATTTATGTTCCGATAGAATAGGCTTCTGCTTCTGCCAACAGCAACATATAGTTATCTTCATCGAAACAAACAAAGATTACATTTTAATAGAATCATTCTTGGATAGAAAGCCCGCTACCGTTTGAAAACAATGGTAGTGGCTTTTTCTTTTCAAGTTGCTATCAAATTGTGAGTTTCATTTTTTATAAAGTTGCATTTGCTTGATTATAACCAAGTTAAAACAAATCCTATTATCAAGTTGATATAAGGTTCAATATCCATTTTTAAGCCTCTTTTTGTCTCCAAATTGGGCGATTTTGAGGCGTTTTTCCACGATTTATACCATAAAAAAACAATTTCCAAATCCGTTTTTTGTACTTTGTTATTTCTACAATAAAATAATCTACTCATAATCAGCTTTATAAGAATGATTTTCAAAAAAAGCATTATCAACTTGTCAATACCTGATAATTCAACTTCCGAACTTTGCAAAAACAAAAAAAATGACAATATGAAAGTGATAACCAATGGGCAGATAACCTATTCCATCAAGAAGCACAAGGCATATTACGCCTTGTCGGAAATCCGGAGGTTAATACACGGGCGCATTGTGCCAGCCAAGCCCAATAATAATCCTAAACAAAATAAGCCATGACAGACAGAGAATTAACGGCATTTATGCAAAACTGGTTTGAGCGTTTTATGGCGCGGTTCGACCGATTGGACAAACATTTGGAAAAAATGGCGATAAAAGAGAAGCTATTAGAGGGCGAACGGCTTTTGGATAACCAGGACGTATGCCAAATGCTCAACGTGAGTAAACGGACATTGCAGCGTTACCGCTCATCGGGTGAACTGCCTTACCAGATGCTCTATCATAAGACTTTTTACAGGGAAAGCGACGTGGAAGCTTTTATCAAGGCCAATTTCGCCAAAGGCGGAGACATGGACGGCGATAGCCCTGAAGATACGGGAGATGACCCTGAAGAACCGGACAGCGATTGAACCTGCATACTTTGTTTGTCCTGAAAGAAGCCCGCACCGTCGAATGATGACAGGTGCGGGCTTCGCTCATTTACGGGTAACAAAAGGAAGTTAGATTTTGAATCCTTTTTTTTCAGGCGCTCCATGCGCAGGCCGGGCGATAACCAACCGTTCGCCCATGATTTTACTAATCGTCTGCAAATTATCCGGCATGGGAACAAATTTATTTTCTTCCTTCGGAACACCCGCCATAATGTCGGCGCTCTGCTCAATGGGTTTTAGCGAGGCTTCGATTTTACGCTCCATATCGACCATTTCCGCTTTCAATTCTTTCAACTCGCCCTCCTTCTTAAAGGGGCTTTCCACCACTGCTTTGAGCGTGGGAACATCCTTCATCAGCTTTTCGTTGTCTGCCTTATACTTCTCCAGCAGGCCTGGCATGGTATCGAGGGCGTTCAGGAAATTTTGCGCAGCTGTTTTCGGGTCGGCTGCAAGATGGCCGTGATTGTAGTTATACAGAATCTCGCCCTCGCCTTTGACAAAGAAACGGTTCTGCACCAAATCGAAGCCGTCCTTTACGGTGGTTTCCGATTTCACCAGCAGGGTAAAGCCGTAGAGCGACCCGCAGGGTTCCGAAAGTCCATGTGTCCGCGCTTTGTCGGCTATCTCGTTCAGTTTCTTGCCGACCGACACGGGATCAGTGGCTGTCAGACCGTCCAATTTGACCGGATTCAGGCGTGTTCCGTCTGGGGCGGTCTGTACACGGGAACCAAACGCTTCCACGTCTTTGGATAGGCGAGCAATGAATCCCTTGTTGGTTTCCACGGTTTGCATGATCCCCTCCAACTTGTATCGGGTCGAAGACTTGCCCCGCACGAACGCCTGCCGCTCGCTTTCCAGCGAAGCGATCTTTTTCTCCAGCCGCGCTTTTTCCAATAGTTCAGTGTTGCCGGAAAGGATTGCCACATACTCGGAAAAATTCATTCCCGATTTCTCGTCCATGCTTCCCTCGTCAATGGTACGGCAACCCATATTATTGTTCTTTAGCTGGCTGATAAATAGCTGCTTGTTGTGCAGCAACCCGAACTTGTAAGCATCCAGCGACTTTTCGACCGCATAAATCACCACATCGACCTTGTTACCGGCATACAGTTTAGCAATCTCGTTGCCCTTGCGGATTGCCCTCCCGTCGCGCTGTTCGAGGTCGCTTGGCCGCCAGGGTGCGTCAAGGTGATGCACCGCTACGCACCGTTTCTGGGCGTTTACGCCCGTCCCCAGCATTTCGGTAGAGCCGAACAGCACGCGGATTTTTCCCTCGTTCATGTC
>JAISSD010000128.1 GCA_031273295.1 Prevotella sp. | reverse complement strand
CATCATATTTTGTATATCGCGACGGCAGTAGCTGCATTTGCCGTGGCTGTTGCTGTACGTTTTATATGCATTAACAGCAATTGTGATACTGGAACAGCCAATCTTGTTTTTATAACCGTTTTCGTTGAAGCGGTTTTATATCTTGTGTTGATCAAAACTATAATTAATCAGGTAGATAAGTTCGTAGCTCTCTGGGAAAACAAGAAAAAAACGAAAGATGTTCCTACTGAAAATGCTGTTCTGGTAGAGGAAAGTGTTCATGACCGCATCGTCAGGGAAAGATTTGAACAGGCAATAAGAGTTTTCTGCAAATATATTCAAAAATCTCTCGACAGATATGCCCCGGTAGAAGAACTGAAAAAACTGAACGACTATGTCGAATTGTTTGCCCGTGAACAATCGTACGACAATGTAGAGCCGGTACTCATATCTTCACGTCACATAAGCAACAATGACCTCTACCACTACGGATGGAATTTGTGGAATCATTTCAAAGGGCATAGACAAGACCAACGCCAGGAATATGTTGTCAGTTGGCTCAAGACTGTATTTGACATTCTGAGCGAAGTCGAATTTTCAACAATAAAAGGAAAGCTAACAATCCATGACAGCAAGAGCAAAATTACCAGACAAAAGAGCATTCCCGACTATTTGCGTTTCCTGAAAGAGTAAGGCCCCCTCTCTTTTGTTGCCTCACTTCATCCCCGAAGTGAATTTTTTTGTGCCCTTACCTTCTTTCCGGGTAAGGGTGGACATGCCATAGGAAGCATCAAGCGCTGCCGGATTGTAAAGGATGAATGCCGGCTTCGCAAGGATAATTTTGTCGAGAGCGTTTTTCTTACCTGCACGGCTCTGCACAATTTCAGGCTGAAAGATATGCCGTTTCAATATGAAAACAAATTGACTTAAACTCTAATCTGAAACAGCAGATTTTATAGACTACATGATTAGAGATGCTAATCTTTTATCTTCAAAGTTTTCCCAAAAATATGGAGAGCCAACATATCAAAAAAAGGATGTCAATATTTTCGATTTCGAAAATGGGAGATGGTTTGCTGTTAAAAAATGGGAAATTGGGCAGAAAACAATTACAATACGTTTTGCTAAAGAAAAATATAGTAGTGAATATTTTTATGAAATATACATTCAAAACTCCAATTTTCCGACTAAGGAAGATATAGAAGAAATAGAAATGATAAAAAAGGCAGAGGAAGAAAAAAAAGATAAAGAGCAATATCAGTTCTAAGAAATACCTTTGGAAACCATGAGTTTCTGTGCGACCCGTTTATCTTCGTGATGGCGGGTCGTTCTTTTTGATTTTGGGCAAAAGGTTCTGCGTTGGGTTCTGCAAATAGAAAAAGCCCCTGGTAATCAGGGGCTGGAGTACCCGGAGCCGGGGTCGAACCGGCATGGATGTGAATCCACTGGTGTTTGAGACCAGCGCGTCTACCGATTCCGCCATCCGGGCTTGTGAGGTGCAAAAGTACAGAATATTTTGATACATCAAACACCTTAACTCAACTTTTTTATAAAAGTCTGCATATTTTTTTTCACAGGTATTGTTCTCTTTTGTTTTGTTTGTACATTCGTATGATGTAACTTTGCATAAACTATAATCAATATGGATAATAACAACAGCTATTGTGTAATAATGAGTGGCGGTATAGGCAGCCGGTTCTGGCCTTTTAGCCGTGAAGCCCGTCCAAAACAGTTTCTTGATTTCTTTGGCACAGGTCGCTCTCTTTTACAAATGACTGTAGACAGATTCAAGAAAATACTTCCTCTCGGGAATATATATATCGTCACAAACAACGAGTATGCCCAAATGGTTATGGATGAACTTCCCGAATTGAACCGGAACCAAATCCTGCTTGAACCCATGCGAAGAAACACCGCTCCCTGTATAGCTTTTGCCACTTATCACATCAACTCGTTCAACCCGAATGCAAATATCGTGGTTGCACCGTCCGATCATCTCATATTGAAGGAAGATGAGTTCCTTGCCATAATTCAAAGCGCTTATGCCTTTGTGGAAAAGCACAATACGCTTTTGACGCTGGGTATTCGTCCAAGTCGTCCGGAAACAGGATATGGATACATACAGATGAGCGAGGAAAAGCTGGACGAGATGGCCAAAGTGAAAGTATTTACCGAGAAACCAAACCTTGAACTGGCCAAAGTATTTTATGAAAGCGGCGAATTTTTGTGGAATTCGGGTATATTCATTTGGAACAACCGTACCATACTTGATGCATTCCATCGATATTTACCCGAAATAACAAATCGTTTTGATTTGGGATTGGATGCATTTGGCGGCGACAGGGAAAAAGCTTTTATTGATGAAAACTTCCCTTTCTGTCCTAATATTTCGATAGACTACGGAGTGATGGAAAAAGCCGCCAATGTATATGTCCAGGCTGCGGACTTCGGTTGGTCGGACTTGGGCACATGGGGGTCCTTGTACGAAATATCAGATAAGGACGAAAATGCAAATGCCACACTAATAGCCGATACGCTATTTTTTGACAGTACGGAGAATATAATCACCTTGCCTGCCGGAAAACTTGCTGTCGTACAGGGTTTAGACGGATATATCGTAGCTGAAGCCGATGGAGTACTGCTGATCTGTAAAAAAGAAGAGGAACAACGCATCAAACAATTTGTAGCCGATGTAAAACTGAAATACGGTGAAAAGTATATTTAAAATTTAATAAAAAACATGTCAAAACAACTCTTGCCGGATTTACCATATCTGGTGGCGGATATTAGTCTTGCCGACTTTGGACGAAAAGAAATAGAAATAGCGGAGCACGAGATGCCCGGCCTTATGGCGCTTCGTAAAAAACATGGCGCGGCCAAACCATTGAAAGGGGCCCGTATCACGGGATCTCTTCATATGACCATACAAACAGCCGTATTAATCGAAACCCTGAAAGAACTGGGAGCTGATATACGTTGGGCAAGCTGTAACATATTCTCTACCCAAGACCATGCCGCCGCCGCCATTGCCGCCGCAGGTATCCCCGTCTTCGCCTGGAAAGGAGAGACTCTTGAAGAATATTGGTGGTGCACCGAACAGGCTCTCCGTTTCACAGGGGGAAAAGGGCCGAATCTAATCGTCGACGACGGAGGCGACGCAACCCTGCTCATCCACCGGGGATATAAAGCCGAAGAAAATCCTGACTTCCTGAAACGCAAAGGATCAAGCCATGAGGAACAGGTTATACTGGATACATTATCCCGTATATTCCAGGAGGACGACAACCGCTGGCGCCGTACTGTTGCCGAATGGAAAGGCGTTTCGGAAGAGACTACCACCGGGGTGCATCGCTTGTACCAAATGATGGAGCGCGGTGAGTTGCTTGTCCCTGCAATCAATGTGAATGATTCGGTTACCAAGTCCAAGTTCGACAACCTCTACGGCTGCCGTGAATCGCTTGCCGATGGTATCAAGCGTGCTACAGATGTAATGATTGCAGGTAAGGTTGCTGTCGTTGCCGGATACGGAGACGTTGGCAAAGGCTGTGCGCATTCCATGCGTTCATATGGCGCCCGTGTCATTGTCACCGAAATAGACCCCATCTGCGCTTTACAGGCCGCAATGGAAGGCTTCGAAGTGACAACTATGGAGGAGGCTGTGAAAGATGGTAATATTTTTGTTACCACAACAGGCAACAGGGATATTATAACTATCGAGCACATGGTGCGTATGAAAGACCAGGCTATTGTATGTAATATTGGTCATTTCGATAACGAAATTCAGGTTGATAAACTTGTTAATTTTCCGGGTACCGGGCATACCAATATCAAGCCACAGGTAGACAAATATACATTTCCTGACGGACATTCGATTTTCTTGCTGGCAGAAGGCCGTCTTGTAAATCTGGGTTGCGCCACAGGGCATCCGTCTTTTGTGATGAGTAACTCGTTTACAAACCAGACTTTGGCTCAAATGGAACTTTGGCTAAACAATTATGAAGTAAACGTGTATCGCCTGCCTAAACATCTGGATGAGGAAGTTGCCCGTTTGCACCTTGAACAAATCGGAGTAAAACTCACTAAATTGTCTCGGGAACAGGCTGATTATCTGGGGATTCCAATAGAAGGCCCTTACAAACCGGAACATTACAGGTATTAACTTCATCGTAACTACTCAGGTACTAAAAAAGGTTCGATAATTATTATGGAATGATTATTAAATTTGTATTATGAAAGAGAATGAACCCGTATCGTGCCCGGAATGCGAGCAGATGAAGCAGCAAATCGCATCATTGAGTGCAGTTGTGAAACGGCAGGAGGAGGAATTGTCCCTGTTAAAAAGCGGACGTAGCAGCCAGACAAGTTCCACTCCTCTTTCCCATGATATTGGCCGGAGTAACGGAAATTCCTTGCGTTCAAAAAGCGGGAAGAAGCCGGGCGGTCAATGCGGCCACCGGAATCATACCTTGTAAATCAGTGATCATCCTGACGAAGTAATTGAGCATGCAGCCGGTTATTGCAGGAATTGCGGTCAGGATTTGCATGACGTCGAGGTGCATCCCCGTACTGTTCGCCAGGAGGTTGAAATTCCGCCCGTGTATCCGCGTTATATTGAACATCAAAGTCTGACCAGACTCTGTCCGTGTTGCGGACTTGAAAACAAAGGCGATTTTCCACCGGATGTGAAAGTATCAATCCAGTACGGCAGTAGCATACAAAGTATCATCAGCTATTTGTCGGTCTGCCAGTACCTGCCTTATAATCGTATCAAGACATTGCTGCGGGATATGTTTTGTTTGAACCTGTCGGAAGGCAGCATTGACAACATTCTCGAATCCATGAGCCGTAAACCGGACGGGATTTACCGCGAAATACAAAGTCGTACAAGACATCAGACGGTGGTCGGTTCGGACGAGACCGGTTGTTATTCGGGAGGTAAAAATACTGGTTCCATGTCTGATAAAACAGACTTCATACATTTATTGTATCCAATGCTAACCGTGGTTACAAGGTCATGGAGGAATATTTTCCGGATGGTTTTCCACATTCTATTTATGTCAGTGATTGCTTGCCTTCACAGTTAAAGGCTACCGCCAAACGCCACCAGCTATGCATTGCTCATTTGTTACGCGAGTTGTTGAACTTCGAAAAGAGCCTTGAGAATCAGTGGAGTGCGGGTATGAAAGACCTGTTTTGCCGTGCCCTTGACTTGAAACGCACGTTGAATGCGGAAAATTATCAAAGTATTCCTGCACCGGTCATGGCCATTGAAACAGAACTGGATGAGTTGCTGGCCGTAGACTGTTCCGCTTTTCATCGCAGGGAGCGGGCATTGGTTCACCTGCTAATAAAAAAACAGGGACAGTATCCTGACCTTTCTGTATCATCCGGAGGTTCCGCCCGATAACAACGGTTCGGAAAGAGCCACACGAAATATCAAAGTCAAGACCAAAGTATCGGGTCAGTTCCGCAATAAAGACGGCAAGAGAGCTGACCGCTTTGCCAGGATTCGCTCTGTTATTTACACTGCCATCAAAAACGGACAGGAGGTCTATCCCACCTTGTCCTGCCTGGCAAAAGTGTGAATCCATCTCTTATTTTTCTACCTGAGTAGTTACAAAGTTTTTTATGCAAGCGAAGACATATCGAAAATATGTTCAAAATTTTTTCATGTTTTTTCGGGATAAAACCTGAAAAAGCATTATCTTTGTAGTCGGATATAAAAATATCAAATGACTGATATAATAAGAAATACGATTAGTAGATTCACATTGGGTTTTGTTTTTACCGCAGATGATTTTCCTTTGCCGGTGGAGAAACAGAATACTGTCACTAAGGTTTTGAACAATATGGTGGCAGCAAGACAAATTCGCCGTTTGTCCAAAGGGCGTTTTTACAAACCGCAAATGAGCAAATTTGGCGAACTTCCGCCCGATACATTTCAAATAGTAAAGGATTTGATTGAGAAAAACGGCAAAACAACCGGATACCTCACAGGTTATTCTATTTTTAATAAATTGGGACTAACAAGCCAAGTTCCTGTTGCTCTGCAAATTGCCACAAGGAAAGAAAAAAAACCGGTTATTCGTGGAAATTACCGGATTAGCTTTTTAATCCAACACAATACAATTACAAAGGAGAACATTCCTGTATTGCAACAATTGGATTGCCTTCGTTTTTTCAAAGATATTCCCGATGCCATGCCAGATGAGATTTGTGCGCGGTTGTTATTCTTGTTCAAACAACTAACACCGGAACAACTCAACCAAGCCAAACGCTTGGCATTGAAATACAATCCTGCAACTATCGCCTTATTGGGCGCAATGCTTGAAACCTTGAATGAGAATGAAGATACAACGGCGCTTTTCAAGGCGCTCAATCATCAATCGTCTTACAAATTAAATATTTCAGACAAAATTTTACCCAATCAAAAAAAATGGCATATACGATGAATTTACATACGCATACAAAAGATTTTACAGCGCTTATCACCTTTGCGGCTGCACATTTTAATATCACTCCTGCATTTGTAGAGAAAGATTATTGGATTACGTTGGCATTAACCCAACTTGGCACTTTTATCCCTCCCCAACACCAAAATCACCCTAATTTTTGGGGAATAGAAAAATGCAATTGCCGTACATACAGTCATTTATAATTTTTGGAATCTCGAAAAGTCGTTTGTAGACCCAGAATATTTTTCGGATGGTTGCGTGACTCAAAAAAAGCCCTTATCTTTACCGCCGTTATGTTTATAAAGAAAATTGACAAATCAGATAAAAAAACAGGCAGGGAGTATTTCACATACCGTTTATGTGAATCTTATCGTATCGGCGACAAGGTTCGTCATCGTAATATATTGAATTTAGGCAAATTAGAATGTATTCCTCGAGAAAATTTCAAGCTGTTGTGCGACCGGATTGAGCAAAAATTGCAAGGTCTGTCCCTGCTTTTCAATGACCTGCCCGCCGGAGTAGAAAAAGCTGCCGATACAGTTTACCATCAAATAGCTGGCGGTCATTTACTTGATTATGCGGTTTCATCGCCTCAAAGAGCGAATATTGCAGCCAGTGTTTCGGAACAGGATATACGCCCGGTTGACATAAACAGTATAGAAAATGAAGACGGTACAGCCGCGTTGAACGGATATGCGTATTATACTTTGAAATGGGTTATAGACATGATCACCGGCCCTTTCCCGTCCTTTCCGCTTCCGGAAGCCGCTACACTGGCTACCAGAACGACATTGGCGTCGTGGGCAACTATTGGTCATCATCGTTAAACTATGAATTTGGCTCGCACTACTACCTGTACGCCAACAGTGGCCTCGTGAATCTGGGCGGCGTCAGTGGGGAGGTCAGTCACAGTGTACGTTGCGTTAGAGACGGAGAATAAGTGCCTTGAGCGCGCATTCGATTCATTTTTCAGTTACAGGGGATGGCTATCATCCCCTGTTTCTTTATAGGGCGGGGTTGTTTCAGGGTTTATCCTTTAGTAATGAAAAGCGGAAATCCCTCCTTGCGGATTTCCGGTGATCCACATCACTTACCTGACTTTTCCGTATATCTTATATAATTCATCACAGCCTTGATATCCGAATAAGAACATTCTTCAGGCAATTTTTCCTTTATTTCAGACATGGGGGTCTGAGGGGTAGCTTCTCTCAATACAGGCAACATATATTTTATCTTGCTTTCATCTATCAATCTTTCAATTGCCAATTCTCCCGTAAGTACAAAACCTGCCAGATGGCTTTCGATGGTGGCCACGACAAAATTCCGTTCCCGGGCAATCTCTTCCACCGACTTCCCTTCATTGAAAAGGGACAAAGTAAGCCGCTGTGAATCACCTCTTTGCGGACGTTCATGTTTCTCCGTCCTCGCCTTCGAAACGTCTTCTTCTGGGAGCGATATCTTGTCAAAAGACAGGCCTTCGGTCAGATTCGTATCTCCATAACGCACAGACTCCAACTTTTCCAGTAAACGGAGCAAAGCCGTATGTATTTCTTTAACCTTTTTCTGGTATTGCTTTACCCTCGACTCGTTTTCAAGACTGTCAAGATGCTGTTTCACAGGCTGGATAATGTGTTCCCGTACATCTTTATGAAAATAAAGCGCCCCCTTTTGCACACGCTCTCCGAGATAATTTATATCGGGATCAGGCGCCGACAATATCCGGTCGATTTCCTTTGTGAAACTACGGGCTATCTCCTGCTGTTCTATGGCCCTGGCGCACACTTGTGCGATCATGGCCTGCGTTTCTTCCTGTTTCGGGATCTTCTTTTCCATCACCAGTTCATGAAGCGTATTCAAGCTTTGGATAAATGGCGTCCAGTCGAAATATTTCTTCAATTGCTCTGCGCAATAACGCGGTTTTTCAGTATTCAATATCCGGGAAAGGTACTCCATACTTTGTTCCTTGCCTGCAAACTCTACTGCAAACGGGTCTGTACTGATACTTTGCGCCGTAATACGCGAAAACAGTACAATGCCTTCCAAAGTAGTGCAACGGCTAAGCGCCACATATACCTGTCCCGCGGCAAAAGCCTGCCCCGCGTCTATCACCATGCGATCGAATGTCAGTCCCTGACTCTTGTGTATTGTAATAGCCCAGGCCAGCCGGATAGGATACTGGGTAAATGAACCCAGTTCCTCCTCTTCTATTTCTCTCGATTCTCCATTCAGCTTGAAACGGATATTACGCCACGTTTCGCTTTCCAGATCCATTTCCTCTCCGTTTTCGAAACGTACCCGTATCTTGTCTTTTTTCAAAAGGCTTACTGTGGCAAGCTTGCCGTTATAATACCGGCGGTGTTCCCCTGCATCATTCTTCACAAACATAACCTGTGCTCCAACCTTAAGTATCAGGCTGGCATCCGTAGGCAGGAAATTTTCCGAAAAATCGCCTGTTATTTCTCCGTCAAACCGATATTCTTTGCCTGCCAGCCTCAATAACTCTTCGTTGTTGATACGGTCAGCCTTGTAATTGTGCGTGCAAAGGACAATATAGCGGTTTTCTTCAGGCAATTTGAAAGCCGGATCGTAACGCCGGTTAAGAATCTCCAGATCCTGAGAGGTGGCGCAATTGTTGCGGATACGGTTCAATATACCGATAAACTGTTGATCTTGCTGACGGTAAATTGTCTTCAACTCTATATAGAGCGGCGTGTGCTCGGCCAATACCTGCGCATGGAAAAAGAACGGTGAAGGATAATAATGTTTCAATAATTCCCATTCGGCGGTTTGCACAACAGGCGGAAGCTGGAACATATCTCCGATAAAGAGGATTTGCACGCCTCCAAATGCCTGTTGATTGTTTCTGTACCGGCGCAACATATAGTCGGCGGCGTCAAGCATATCGGCGCGCAACATACTCACCTCGTCGATAATCAATAAATCAAGTTCGCGCAACATCTTTATTTTGGGCTTGCGCAGTTTGAAATGATAGTCAAGTTTCTTTTTCCCTTCAAGATCGGGAATGAACGGTTCGAAAGGTAATTGAAGCAAAGAGTGTAAGGTCACCCCGCCCGCATTGATAGCCGCTACGCCTGTCGGCGCAACCACAATTACGTTTTTGCTCACATTATGCCGTATATAATGCAAGAATGTAGTTTTACCTGTTCCCGCTTTCCCTGTAAGAAAAACACTTTGTGATGTGTTGCTCACAATATCGACAGCCAACTTGAAAACTTCATTTATAGAAAGCTGATCCATTTTATTTGAAAAATTATAATTACAAATGTAATGCTTATTTTCGTAGATTTGGAATTATGGGCTTATTTGTTTCTTTCCAAAAATTTATACATATTGTCATATTGTGTGAATTAATGATTGTCCCTTAAAAAAATCAAACACCTAAGGTTTCGTATGCATAACAATAAATTTTTTATTAACTTTAAGGCTTTAACCGCGATAATCACAAGGCGGAAAAGACTTTGTAAATATTCCTCCGATTCGCCGGATTCTGCGGTTTTATCCAAATATTCAAGGAATTGCCTTGCTGGTTTTCAGCACTTTTTTTATGGTATTTCAACCCTCGATTCGCATATATTATGGAAATAAAAATTCGACGCCGGACCAAATGTATTATGAAGTACGCATTACCCTCTATCATACCGGTATATTTAAGCGCATGCGCTACGGTAAATGTAATGACAATAGACATACGCCAGCCTGCGTCGGTTTCTTTCCCGCCGGAAGTCGCCAATGTAATTATAGTCGACAACAGTCCGGTTTTGGATATTGACGGAGAAACCGAAGCATCCGACCGTGAAACATCCATCCTGTCGCTGGATAGTGTGCGTACTGTCTTCCTGAACTCGCTGAAGCAATTTATGGAGGGCGAAAAATACTTCAACCAAGTGGAATTATACCCTTATAAAACATATAACGGATCCGATGCTGAAATAACTCCACTGCCGGCAAGAAAGGTTCAAAGCATTTGCCATGAAAAAGACGCCGACGCACTGTTGTCTCTCGACCTGTTTGCCGTTTCGGCCAGCCTGGAGACAGGAAACATCGCACATTTCAGCAATTACAGCATTCTTGGCGCGAAATTCGGGGCTATAATGAGAGTATATGCCAAAGACGGCTCTCAATATTCTGCTCCCATAGGGCTTGTAGACAGTCTTTTCAGGCAAGAAACGGCTGACTGGGGCCGAAAAAAAAGCAATGTGGATGAAATTAACAGTCTCATCATGGAAATATCCCTTGTTGGCGCGGATAAATTGACAAGCAACTTTATACCCTCGTGGCGAACAACTCAACGCTGGTATTATTCCGACAATTCTTCGGAAATGAAACAGGCCGCAAAATACGCCAGGCAGGGAAAATGGCGGGAAGCCGCAGATATTTGGTCTAAATTATACGACGACGGCAAACCCGCTAAAAAAATAAGGCTGGCGTCCAATATAGCTCTGGCCAATGAATGCCTCGACGATATAGAAAATGCCGCAAAATGGATAACTTTAGCTTTTGACATGCTGCCCGAAAAGAGCCGGTCGGAACTGGCTATTCAGGTAATCGCGTATAAACGCGATCTGGATACAAGACTGAACGATATTCCCAAGCTGAACAAACAGCTTGGAACAGAAGATATCCTCGAAGAAGATTCCGTTCCCGGATACAGATAAGGCGTCACATTCTGTCGGGCACGTCTATGCCTAACAGCGACATTCCGCTTTTTATAATTTTGCCTGTATTCTGCGACAAGACGAGGCGAAAATCCCTTAATGCGGTATTTTCTTCTTTCAGTATTGTACAATCGTGATAGAACTGGTTGTATTCTTTTACAAGATCATATATATAATTGGCTATCAATGCAGGATTGTATCCATCCCCCGCCTGTTTTACTACTGTGTCGTAATCGATTATCGACTGTATGAGATCTTCTTCTTTTGCGGTCAATTCAATATTCGCAGGCAAGGAGGCCGGAATGGACAATCCCTGTTCGCTTGCCTTACGGGTCACGGATTGAATACGCGCGTATGTATATTGTATAAACGGCCCCGTATTCCCGTTAAAATCAATAGACTCTTTTGGATTAAAAGTCATATTCTTTTTCGGATCTACTTTCAGAATAAAATACTTCAAGGCTCCCATTCCCACAATGCGGGCGATATTGTCAGCTTCGTCTTCTGTCGCCCCGTCCAGTTTACCCAGTTCTTCCGATGTCGCTCTTGCCGTAGATACCATTTCTTCGATAAGGTCGTCTGCATCCACAACAGTACCTTCGCGAGACTTCATCTTGCCTTCCGGTAATTCCACCATGCCATAGGAGAAGTGTACAAGCCCCTTTCCAAACTCATAACCAAGTTTATCCAATACTATCGACAGTACCTGGAAATGATAATTTTGCTCGTTGCCTACCACGTAAATCATTTCGCTCAGGTCTTTATGAGCTTTAAAACGCTGTTGCGCTGTTCCTATATCCTGAGTCATATAGACAGATGTGCCGTCGCTACGAAGAAGTAATTTGTGATCCAGGCCTTCCGGTGAAAGATCAATCCAGATTGAACCGTCTTCCTTTTGATAGAGAATGTTATTTTTCAATCCGTTGCGGACAGTATCTTTTCCATCCAGATAAGTTTCCGATTCGTAATATATTTCGTCAAAGTCTACGCCGAGCTTTTTATATGTTTCATCAAAACCGGCATATACCCACAAGTTCATCATTTTCCACAACTCGACAGTTTCGGCGTCTCCGGCTTCCCATTTACGAAGCATTTCGCGGGCTTCGGCCATCAATCCGGATTGAGCTTCCGCTTCTTCTTTCGACAAACCTTTCCCTTGCAATCCGGCTAATTCGGCTTTATAATATTTATCAAACAAAACATAATAATCACCAACCAGATGATCGCCTTTTTTACCGCTCGATTCAGGAGTTTCGCCATTTCCCCACTTCTGCCATGCCAACATGGATTTGCAAATATGGACGCCACGGTCGTTCACGATATTGGTTTTTAAAACCCTTTTGCCATTTGCCTTTAATATTTCGGACAAGGCAAACCCAAGCAAATTATTCCGTACATGCCCCAAATGCAAGGGTTTATTGGTATTTGGCGAGGAATACTCTACCATAACCAGTGGCGCGTCAGGCTCTACCTTGCGAATGCCGTAATTCCCGGCGGCATGTACAGAATTAAGTTCCTGTAACAGGCAAGAACCCGCAACAGTCAGATTCAGAAAACCTTTTATCACATTAAAGCTCCTTGTCTCCGAGGTATTGGCAACGAGCCACTCTCCTATTTCCCGGGCCGTTTGTTCGGGACTCTTCCCCGACAGTTTTAAAAAAGGAAAAACCACCAGCGTAAGATGGCCTTCAAATTCTTTTTTAGTCTTTTGCAATGAAGCCTGCTCCATGGGAACCGTTCGCCCGTAAAGCCCTTCAATAGCCTTAACGACAAACTCTTGCAGTTTAGTTTCTATTTTCATATACCGGTTTTCATATTATTCTAGCCAATGAGTTGCAAAATTATAAAAAAAGCGGCTATAAAGCTTGTACAATCAAGATAAAAGCGTGAATGTTTTTTTTGCATTTTTTATTTATGCTCGATGATGAAAAAAATCGACCGCCTGACGACAATATTGAAAACTGCCCCGCATCGAAAGCGGGGCGGGTGAATAGAAGCAGTTTTGCTTCCTTTTTTATTTTCAATCAATGTGAATTCTATTTTCAATTCTTAGAGTATATCCGGTATCAGAAAAAAATCTATCCATTCTTTCTGCTTGAAAAAACCTGAAAAGAGGTTTTGCGCTATTTGAAATACAGGCTTTCTTTATTTTGAAGCCTTTTGCTTGCGGAGTGTTCTCAAAATGGCGTATTGTTACTCGAAGTTGATTGTCTCCTTCTTTTATCCATTTACTGCCAACCTCATTTCTTTGTTTCAGTTCTACAAATATAACAGTTGTGTCATAATACAAAAAACCATCGCAACGGTTATCCATTGTCTCATCCGGTCTTTTAATCTCAATGCAATGGTCAACAGGCGTAAATGTAACAGAATCTTGATAGAAATTCTCTACTACGGCTATCCAATTCTGACCATTTGCTTCATCAATGTATGCTTTTTGAGCAGGAGGCGGAGGAGTATCACATATTCCGAAACGTTTCTTTTTTGAAACTTGCTTATGTTCTTCAGGAAAGAAATTTATCATGACTTTTGCTGAATATCTAATAAGTTTGCAAATATGTTGTTATTTTCCTCAAGTAAATTATTCAAGAAATTTTCGTCAGAAGGCAAACCATTACAGTTTTCCAATCTCTTTACAGAGCCTTCATTTTCATCAAGTTCATAAATTGAAATATCATCAGGATAAATTGCAGAATCACCAGGATATACTTTATTCAATTCCTCTTTATTCTGTACTTTGTCAATTAGTATTCCTGCTTTAACGGCAATAGTGAATCCATTTACCAAATAGGGACTATGCGTGGTAATGACAAGTTTGTTGGCTGCAAGCGAGTTGTTTATAGCCAATAAACTTTTCATTATTTCCCATTGAGAAGAAGGAAATAAATTTTGTTCCGGTTCCTCAACAATATTTATAAACGCTGACTTATTAAATGTGGCTGACAAAACAGAAAGAGCAGCCCTTCTTTGCGCATCTGTAAAAGAAGTATTTTCCCAAATGCTTTTCACTCCTTCCTCAAACCGTTTAGTTTCATCGCTACTCATTTTGTTTGAGTTGTTTGCCTGTTCTTTTACGGATTGCGACAAATAAGATGAAACAAGATATAAGGGAACCAGTGAATGAAACCCACTTGATGCATCCGCAAGTTTTAACTTGTATCCCTTGCCTTTTACACTAACAACATCATTCTGTTTGTTATATTCCAACATAGCGTTATTTATTGGCAAATTGAAATTTCCTTTTATTTTTTTCTTTGAATTATCGTATTCAGTCAAAAATGTTAAAAGGCCATCCGGTAGTTGTTTTATTAAATCAGGCTTGTTAACCATACCGATAAAGTTCCTTTCAGCAGGAACATACATGATTTGAGGTAACGGATATACACTCAATCCATTCTGAATTTTCTCAATTAGAAATTCTCCTTTTGTAGTGTAGGAAAATTTATAAGATTCACCCTCATAATAAACCTCTGTTTTATCTTTCTGAAAATAACCGGTAATCCTATGGTATCCGCAGTATTTATTTCTGAAGTTAGGGGCAGTAAACTCCTTTTCATTAAAATCGCCACGAGTTAACACTTTTTCAATCCACGAAAGAGTCGAAATCAATTTGGCGACAGTACTTTTTCCGCTTCCTTGATTCCCGATAAAAACAGTCACTTTCCGGATGTCTATCCAGCCGTTATTTTCTGATAATCCTTCTTTTACAGGGCCAAAATATTTGACTTTAATTCTGCTCATTTTCATCTATTTAAGACAAGGGCAAAGATACGAAATATAAATCGATTAACTGGTAAAACAAAGAGATATAGTATTAACGCGTGAAATTTCAGCCACTTCAACGCCACACCCTTCCAAATCGACGCCACAAGCTGCCAGCAGTCGAAAACGCCCCTATTGTTCAGTCGCTTACGCCTGATTTTGTTCCGCATTAATAGTAATACGGAATAATTAAATCAATTTTATCATGGACGAAAAAATCAAAACAGAAAACCCAAAAGTCCTTTTGACGCAGGGCGAAGATGGCAAACTGAAAGCCATTGCAGGGGATGGTAAAGACGGCAAATCGCTTTGGCAAATCCTGTTGCAGAACTGTTGAAACGTTCATTCAGGGATTGTTTGCTTATGGAGATACCGCAATCCTCCAGGGTGGAAGCCATGAAAGCAAGGCTGCTTGTCTCCTGCATGGAAGAGCAGTAGAGCAACATCTCCATAAATGCCTCTGCCGTCAAACGTGAGTTCCGCTTGACAAATCCGGCCTTTTTTGCCCGCTCCCGGAGATTCCCCCTGTCCGGCAGCGTGCGCAATTGGTCGATAAACAATTCAGTCTCCGGGGATAGGGTACCCCCATTTATTATATACGTTTTTTTGAGCACGCCTTCCCATGCTCGAAAAATCCAGTTTTGTTACTGTATTTCACAAGCTTACGCTCTTAACCTGACGGCTATGCCTCTCCCGGTTGAAAACAGATACTGTGCGGGATGATTGTCCGGAGGATAAGGCATATTGGAGTCAATGCTCTGGTAACCTACCGAGCTTACGGTCAAGCCCCATAAAAAATCCGTTTCATTTACTATCAAATATTTTAAATGAATAGAGTCTTTCATTTTTATACGGTATATCGGTCCGGTTATTAGTCGCAATATAATAAAAATATTTTGGCGATAAACTAAAAATGGCAATAATTTGTAACAGCAAAAGAGAATATGATTGAGCCGTACAAAATTTTAGCCAAGCAATTATGGATCGGCTTTTATTTTTTCATGACGAAAACCGGGAGATGAAAAACCCGTAATTAATACTAATTAATTATCTTTGTGGCCTTGTTTATTGTAAATCATTCATTCTATAAAAAAATGAGAATTGCTATTGTTGGCGCAAGTGGCGCTGTAGGGCAGGAATTTCTTAAAGTTCTTGACGAGCGTAATTTTCCCGTCGGGGAATTGGTATTGTTTGGTTCGGCCAGAAGCGCCGGAACCGTCTGTGTTTTTCGGGATAAACAGTACAGGATCAAGGAACTCAAGCACAACGACGATTTCAAAGATATCGATATTGCTTTTGTTTCGGCAGGAGGAAGCGTATCTGCCGAATTTGCATCAGACATTACCAAACATGGCGCAATAATGATAGATAATTCAAGCGCATTCCGCATGGACAAGGACGTGCCTCTGGTAGTACCCGAAGTTAACGGAGCAGACGCCAGGATACGTCCCAAAGGTATTATCGCCAATCCTAACTGCTCTACAATACAGATGGTAGTGGCAATGAATGTGATTGAAAAAATCTCCCATATCAAGCGCGCCCATGTGGCTACTTACCAGGCCGCATCGGGAGCAGGGGCCGCCGCTATGGACGAACTGGTCAATCAATTCAAGCAAATAGCATACAATACGGATATTACAGTGGAGAAATTTGTCTGCCAACTGGCATACAACCTGATTCCCCAGATAGATGTATTTACAGACAACGGTTATACAAAAGAGGAACTGAAAATGTATAACGAGACACGCAAAATCATGCATTCGGATATCGTGGTTAGCGCGACATGTATCCGTGTCCCTGTTTTACGTTCCCACTCGGAGGCTATATGGCTCGAAACCGAGAGGCCCGTTTCTCCCGATGAAGCCCGCGAAGCTTTTGCCCGGGCGGAAGGCGTCGTACTACAGGATGATCCCACGAAGAAGGAGTATCCGATGCCCTTGTTTGTTGCAGGTAAAGACCCTGTTTATGTAGGGCGTATCCGTGAAGATATTGCCAACCCAAACGGATTGACACTGTGGGTAGTAGCTGACCAGATAAAGAAGGGGGCCGCACTGAATGCCGTACAGATAGCCGAATATTTGATAAAAGAAAAAGCTATTTAACCGGAAAACTGTTTGTATAATCAAAACAAACAATTATATTTGCATCGCAATTGGGCGAAATACCGTTTTTGCGATTTCAGGAAGTGTGGGTGAGTGGCTGAAACCACCAGTTTGCTAAACTGACGTACGGGTAACTGTACCGGGGGTTCGAATCCCCCCGCTTCCGCAAACAACCATGATAACCAGTGGTTTACAAGACAAGGGGACTAAAACGGGGACTGATCCTGCTTTAGTCCCGATTGCAATTTCCAACAGGCTACTACCGATCCTGTATTATCTGACAAGATCCCGCTTTATTTCGCGGTCGGTAAAAAAAGCGCTGGAAAAGTTTTCCGCCTTTGAAATTGTTTCTGAATAATATGACGATTATCACATTACAAATACCTGTTCTATAATATATTAAAAAATTATGACAGTCAATTTAATTCATAACAGTTCCTTTGGAAAAACGCTGATCATAAACCGGGGCGCCGGAATCTCCTGTATAAAATGAATTGGCAGATATCCCCGTAGTCGTCCAACCTGCGAAACAAAATATTTAAGAAAAATAAAAACAGAGTGAATGAAAAGGACATGCATTTTTTTTAGTTTAATAGCCAGTATCAACGCTTTTTGTAACTGTGACAAAAAGGAAGCGCCAAATACCGTCTCCAATCAAGAAAGAGCCCGCCTCACGCTGGATTCCCTGTATCGGTACTATTCGTATCCGAATACTAACCTGTTGCGGGAAAATTATCCGTTCGACGAATCCTCCACGGTAACCTACCTGGCTTCGGCGGAACAGGCCAATAGCCCCAACCGGTATTCTTATCTGTGGCCATATTCAGGAACATTTTCTGCTGTAAATGCACTCTTCGAAGCTACAAAAGACGGAAAGTACCGGCATTTACTGGATACAAAAACGCTGCCGGGACTGGAAGAGTATTTCGACCAAAAGAGAAATCCTTCGGCATATGCTTCGTATATAAATACGGCGCCGCTGTCGGACCGTTTCTATGACGACAATGTGTGGTTAGGCATTGACTTTACGGATACTTATATGATGACCGGCGAGCCTGAATACCTGGACAAGGCAAAACTTGTATGGACTTTTGTGGCCAGCGGTATCGACGACAAACTGGATGGCGGCATCTATTGGTGCGAACAGAAAAAAGAATCGAAAAACACCTGCTCGAATGCTCCGGGTTCCGTTTTTGCATTAAAGTTGTTTGAAGCTACAAAAGACAGTACATACTTCTATTCGGGCAAAGGCTTGTATGACTGGACAAAAAAGCATTTGCAGGATACAACCGATTATCTCTATTATGACAATGTAAGGCTGGACGGTAAAACAGGCAAGGCGAAATTTGCCTACAACAGCGGACAGATGATGCAATCGGCGGCCCTGTTATACAAGCTGACAAAAGACGAGGCATACCTCGCTGAAGCTCAAAATATAGCCAAATCCTGTTATGATCACTTTTTTAGAGATTTCACTTCGCCTGAGGGGGAACGGTTCAAATTGCTGAAGAAAGGAGATGTATGGTTCACTGCTGTCATGCTCAGAGGTTTTGTGGAACTGTACCGTCTCGACAACAATAAAACCTGCATCAATGCTTTCGCCAGGAATCTCGACTATGCGTGGACACATGCGCGCGATGAAAACGGGTTATTCAACACGGATTGGTGCGGAGAAAAGAAGGATGGAAAAAAGTGGCTATTGACGCAGGCAGCCATGGTTGAGATGTACGCGCGAATGGCGACGATAAAATGAATACACTTTAAAGCAGGCAAATGAATTGTCTTCTCCATGCGGGGAAATTAAACTGTCATTGAATATTTTACCGTTCGGCAAATATAAAAGCGACGAAAATGTAGTTAGTGCAATGATAGCCGCCCCTGTACGAATAGCGGAAAAAGAATATGTTTGTGTAGTAGTTATACTATACTTGGTCATAAATTGAGTTATCGTATAATTGAAAATTGAGAGCCAAATGAGTCTTTAGAGCATCCCTGTTTTCCTTGTTTGCCGTTTTCGCGAGAGAGTGATTTATCG
>JAISSD010000237.1 GCA_031273295.1 Prevotella sp. | reverse complement strand
TAAAAACGCCGTTCCGACAGACGAATTTCACGAATTTCTTCCAAAAGCCGTTCAAAATAATCATCGTCAAAGAAAGTTCCGTTTTCCATTCTTTTACGGTCAATCACATAGCCGCGCAAAGTGAAATCGCGCAACACCGCCGTTGCCCATTGACGAAAAGCCGTTGCGCGTTTGGAATTAACACGATAACCAACAGCAATTATTGCATCAAGGTTGTAGTGTTTGGTTTGATAATTTTTGCCATCAGAAGCAGTTGCCGAGAAAATCTCGGTAACTGAACTTTCGGACAACTCGCTGCTGTTGAATATGTTTTTGAGGTGCAAGCCGATATTATCTGTTGAAGTGTCGAACAGCAAGCCCATATTTTTTTGCGACAGCCAAATAGTACCGTTCTGCACGCGCACTTCCACGCCATCGCCTTTCGATTGATAGGCAAAAGTCAGAAATTCAGCGGTGCTGTTACGAATTTGCAGTTTATTGTTTTTATTCGATTTTTCCATATTACAATAGCATTTATATATTGATACTTGAATTACTGTCAATATTTCTTCCTCCTGCTCTCATTTTCCAATTGCCTGGCTTTATATAGTTATCTATTCCATTGATATTTGATTTTACTGATAAATGGACTTATAGTATCCGGATATAATTTCCCACATAAATCTTCACTCCATCCAGAAGAATACGGACATAAAACACAACCTACACGAGTTAATCCGTTTCTATATGCTCTATTTACAGGCAATTTATACTCTCGTCCTTGCATTATCATACTGAACTCAAACGCAAGATAATCGGCTATCCTTTTCTCGAAATCCGCGGCTGTTGGTATTTCGTCGTACTGTATTTTGCTGACAATGCTTGTTCGTTTTCATGAAAAATTCAAAGCTTAATACAAACTTAACTTATGGGGACATTAAAAGTTTCGGGGAATTATTAACTTTCGTTTCGAAATATGATTCAAACAGGAAAAGCGTCTGTAAACCAGTGTTTTAGACATTTTTTTCTTTGTGGTACCACCAGGAATCGAACCAGGGACACACGGATTTTCAGTCCGTTGCTTTTACGCTCATAATAAATTGATTATAAGTATATTATTCACTTTATTTAAATTCAATATGTCAACAAAATAACAATTTAAGGCAAATACAAAAATGCTCCATAATTATTTCCGAAGCTCGTCAAAAATTGACAAGGTGAGAATCAGATACGTCCAAAATATGCAAAATGCGATTTAAAGCGCTTCTAAGCCGCTTTGACACCCATAACGATCAAATCCCCGTTGACGCACAAAAAAACGCGCTAAGCCCATAAAACGGGCAAAAAAAACGGCATGAAGGCCAAATATATGATCCGGATAATAAATTCTTCTTTTTTTTAGAATTAAAATAAAAAAAATTCCTCCTCCCTCCTCTATCGACTGTTAAGGAGGATAGAGGAGGATTCTTAGTCTTCTTCTATATAATAAGGCGTAGATGACACAAGATGACCCATAACCGCATCCTTGAGAATTGGCATAACCTCGTTTTTTTTTGACAAGGTTAGGTATTAGCCGAAAAATAGATATTTAAAAATCATTTTTGACAAAATAATATACTATATTTGCAAAACAAGATACATTTTACACACATGAAGATATTTGTTTTCATCAGCCAGCGTCCACTTGGGGTTAGTACATACACATCCCTTACAGCCCTTTTTGAAGCAAACAAAACTATCCTTGGCATCTCCAAATCCACGCTGGACAAATGGCCTTTCGATTCCTTCAACTATATAACCAGCCGCTATATAATAGCCAAAACAGAATCCCGATCAACCGGAGATGTGCGCAATACCAAATTATAAATTCATTACCTCGTCAAAAATTGACAAGCTTCCGTATTCAATAAATTAGGGATACCTTTGTCTTTAACCAATAAAAAAAAATAACTAACTTGGATCAATAATTAAAAAAGTAATTTATGATTACCACCAAATTTACCATAGAGCCTTATCTGGCCGAATACCTCCGGGGTAAATGGTCGGTGTCTGATGCCAATGGAAATCCTGCAGATATTATATCAATTCCCGATAAAATCTATCTGTATAACATTTTGAGTTCGCTAACCATAAAAAGGCCAAAGCATGCTCCACTTCCGGACGGTAATCTGGAAGTAATACTGCCACATCGCAAAGAAGGCAATAAAAACCCCGAATATTACAATTACATAAGCGCCAAATCCGCCATGTATTTCAACAAGAAAGTAAAACTGTTCTTCCGTGCCGACCTGCATGAATTCATAGATTCGCGCAAACACGACGAAGGCGAAACATACAAGGATGCCTGTTATTACTTCATAAGCAAATACAGGATCGAATCCATTGATCCCGACAGCCTGGCAAAAAATTACTACCGGTGGAAATCCATGGTTCGCGAAAACAGGGAAAAAAAAGCATATGCAACACGTTGAAAAAATATTAAATAAAGTTAAATCACGGCGACCAACCTCATACTACCGTCCATTTTTCAGGAAATTTTATGGATGTCGCTGATTAAAAAACAATTAAACCATGAATAAAATAATCTGCAACCGAATAGAAATCATACACCGGGACAATATCGACGAAAACGCAATTCCCCTGCCCGGTAAAAAGTTTATACCGATGCGCCTCGAAAGCCCGGCCACATACTCCGGACAATCCCAGTCCACCGACTCGGGCCCGGTTTTCAACGAAACCCTTTCAGCCAGGATAAAGTATAGTCCGGATTACGAATACCTCCATATCCCGCTTGTATACTATATCCTCCGCATATATTCCGATTCCGGCTCATTCATCATGGGATCACCCGACTATCCGGCCATACTCGCCTTCACATCCGACAAAATATTCGCCGATATTTCATTCAAATCCTCAAAGCCGCTATAAAAAGAAAATTCCCCGTTAGCCAATAAAGTCCTTTGCCCCGCGCCCGTATACATTTAACATTGCATATATAAATCAGATGCAATGCTGGAACTTTTATTAAACGAAATCCTTTTATCAAAACTGTTGATGCATCCATCATCATTCGGCAGTCTGGAAACCCTTGTCCAAAAACTCGTAAAAGGAGAAAAACCGCCGCAACAGGATATAAAAACATTTTTCACCACCTTGGGCATCGAAAACAAAATCCGGAACTCGGCTTTCATCCTGCCCGACGAAAACTACTCCGGAAATCCCTTCGACAATTTCGAAGAAAATTCCATTGCCGTAATACCCGTCATAGGCACAATGCTAAAATACGACTCGTGGTGGAACTATGGCATGGACTCCATGGCAAACCTGATCAGACTGGCCGACTCGTCATCAAAAATCATAGGAACCATCCTTCTTGCCAACACACCCGGAGGAACATCCCAATCCGTAATCCAGCTCGAAGACGCGCTCCGCAACCGTACAAAACCATCCATAGGCCTGATCGACGGCATGTGCTGCTCCGGAGGCATATACGCCCTGTCATTTTGCGACCGCATTCTAGCCACCAACCCGATGTGCATAGCAGGCAACATAGGCGTATATATCCAGATAGTCGACGACGACAAAATGTATGAAAACTACGGTATAAAATTCATCATTGTGACCCCGCCCGAATCCAAATTCAAAAACCTGGCATACCGGCAGGCCAAAGAAGGAGACGACAAAATGCTGGTACAGGAAGACCTGTCCCCATACGCCATCCATTTCCAGAACCTGATAAAAGACAACCGGCCCAAACTTGACCTTTCAATAGAAGGCATCATCCAGGGAAAAGACTTTTATGCCGCAGACGCCGTCACATACGGACTGATCGACGGCATTACAAATTTCGAAGGAGCTGCCCAAGCCCTCCAGTCCCTTCATGACGAAAAACAATCAATTTATTCATCATTTAAAAAATAGTTTTATGAAAAAAAAATGGCAAAAAAGACTTGTCAAACTTGTTACCAAACTCGGCTTTGGCGACAAGATGAAAACAGGTACCCTGACCGCGGACGAGCAAAAACAACTCTTCGCCGAATACGAAAAAGAATACAGTATCGCATTCCAGGCCGACAGAGAAGCCGACGATGACGACGACGACAGCGACGATGACGATACAAACATCCTGTCTCCCGAAGACCAGATCTCCCTTGCCTCCATTTTTGGCCCCGACAAACCAAAAACAAAAACAGAAGCAGTTCCCGCCCTGGTAAAAAAAGTAAAAGAACAGGAAAAAACCATCGGGACACTTTCCAAAGTTCCGGAACCGGTCATCCCGGCCCAAACCGTAAAAGCCGAACAGACACCCGCCAAAGTAAAAGCCATTACCCTTGGCATAGCGCCGCACACATCATCCCACCTGTTCGGCATCGAAGACAAAATCTTCGCACGTGGCCGCTGGGACACAGAACTGATGGTAAGCCGCACGCCAATGGTATCCAAGCTCAACCTGTCCCGGAAAAAAGAATTCAAAAACATCCTGAACGACTACTCCCAAAAACTCATGGAACGCGCAGGCGCCCTCGAAAAGGACAACCTGCTGGGATCCCTGGACTTCAAAAAAATGATCGCAGGAGAAAGCGCCATCGACTATTCAGACCTCTTTGGCAAAGCCGGAGAATACATCGTCAGAAGGACAGACCTCATACTGGCCTACATCCGCACACTCCCGTCCGTCGACAGCATATTCCCGATGGTATCCAACATCCAAAACAAGGAAATTGCACCCGGAGCCAACTTCGGAGAACTTTCACAAGGCTACCGTGCCGGAAAGATTTTCAAAGGAAACGTAGCCTTCACAGCCGAAATATACAGCGTAGTAGACGTAATGTTCAAATTCCTGTTCAAAGACCTGATAAAACTCGAAAAACAGTATATCGGATACCTGAACCGCGAAGGCTCCAACGTCATCAAGTGGACATTCATCGAATGGATAATGGTACATTTCGGCACAATCCTGCGCAACGAACAGAACATGCGGCGCGTCACCGGAGTACGTGTGCCGCAACAGGATGTCGTTGCAAACCCCGCCATGCTGGCCGCCGACGGTATTTACCGGGCGCTTGACCGCGTAGAAAAAGACCTCAAAATATATCCCAACCACGATTACCGGATATACGACGAAACAACCATCGTCAACTACTTCGAAGCAATATGGGATTTTTACACGCAGGTAATACCGTCAATGGACGGATACAAACTATACGCAAACCTCAAACACCGTTCATGGTACATCCGCAATTTCCGCGACAAATACGGCAGGGATTCCGACTTTAGCGGAGTCACTCCCGAATCCGTCATAGACGTAGACGCCAATATTGTATGGGTGCCAAACATGCAGCCAAACAATTACAAAATAATGATTACCATCCCCGGCAACGCAGAAAACTACGAAGACAAACCCTTCGAAATGCTTGCCTTCTACTTCGAACGCGACTGGGAAGAAATCGGAGTAATGTCCCGCTGGAAAGAAGGCGCAGGATTCCAGCAGGCAGGCATCCAGTACAAGACGCCTGCAGAACTGGTTGCATCCGAATACGCCAGCCAGTGGATTTTCACCAACTATCCCGCAAGCACGCTAGCCCCGGATGCAACCATTGTAAATGCCAGGCTCAACATACTGTTCGAAACAGCCGCCAATACCGCTGACACCGAAATAACCGATATCCAGAACATGAATATCAACAACGTAATCAGAATAGTATGCGGCAGCATGACCAATGCAACAACCATCACCAAAGGCGGTAAATTTGCAAACATCACATCCGACTGGGAACCCGCAGCCGTAGGCGATTACATCGAACTCTACGCCGAGCTGGAAGACTATACGGAAGTCGTAGACAACGAAAACGTAACCATGACCAGGCCAACAGGCAACTACCTGGAACTCGAACGCAAAATAACCGCGTAACATTCGATAGCCGTTAGCCCCTGACCGGCAACTAACGGCTTGTTAACAAATAATTAATTAATTCACAAACCATTAAATTAAACAAACATGCTTTTTGACCTGCCAAAACAAGACAAAAACTCAAAGCTGGATACCCTGAAATTCCGCCTTTGGCTGATAAATATAAAAAACGTCGATATCGACAACTTCCCCAAAGCCGTAGCCGCCACCATCAACGCCATACCAGTGTTGCCGGGCGCATACTTCAAATACCTCGATGCCCGTACCGATACCATCAACCCGAACGCAGTACCCGGCCAGGCGCCACTTAACGGAGTACTCACCCTGTCGCCAGTCATTGACGGCATATCAAAACAATCCCTGACATGGGTTTACGAAAACGTCGGAGAAGACTTTGTCGCAATATGGGAAAGATGCTCCGACAGCCAGAAATTCATTGCCGGCAACGGCTGCAATGGCGGAATGAGGTTCGCCTACACATCCATAGGCCGTCAGGAAGATGGCACCGCAGGCATCGCATCCACCCTCACCGGAGGACAATGCCCCGAACCCATATTGTTTTACGACGGCCCTGTTCCCGTCGAACCACCCGTTCCCGTTGCACCCGATGCCACCACATTCGCCCTCACGCCAAAACCACAGTATCAACTGTCCGAAAACACAGCTGACACCGTATTAACAGATATCACCAATGTGACAGCCGATGATATCGGTCGTATAATAGAAATACTTGGAACCGGTTCCGCCCATCCGACAACGATCGCCACCTCCGCAAAATTCATTTTAAACCGCGGCTTGGACTTCATCGCATCCGCAGGCAGCAGGATCAGCTTCCAGATAACAAAAACAGAGACCGGATTTGCCTTCTTCGAAGTATACCGGGCCTAAGTAATAACCAATAAAAAGCCTCTATTATGCGAAAATTCACCGAGCGAAACGACCAGATAGTAAGACTGAAGAATCCCGCATTCTTCGACAAGGATTTGGAACTCTTCAAAAAGAAATTCCAGATACATCCCCTGTTCAATCAGCTGGCCAACGTAAATCAATTCAACAAAGCGAAACTGGACGCCCTGATGATAACAGCCTTGCTGGACATCACAAGTCCCGATGAAATTCTGGAAAACAGAACAAAAGAAATACAGCCAGACCCCGAACCCCGAACCGAAGCCGACATTCAAAAACTCCTGGTCGAACACTTCGACTTCGATGAAAAAGATTTGACAGCATTATCGGAAATCGTTCCATTATGGATTGACAAAACAGAGGAAGAAATTATCTACGCTGTAGAAAAGCTGATGGGGCAAGTACCCGAACAGAGTACAAGTACCGGTACCACCACAGCTACCAATCCGATAGCAGACGCCACAGCTACCGGTCAGGCAAAAGACGTCACCCAGCCGGAAGTGCCGGCAAACGAAGCGCCAAAGGAAACAACAGAAATCGGTACACCGGAAGCACCGCCCAAGGTCAAAGTGCCGGCTGATAAAAAAAAAGGAGCAAAAAAGAAGAGTTCCCCCAAATAAACTGGTTCAGGAATACCGATCCTGATATACAGCTTTGCATTCTCCTGTACGACGAACGCGTAACCATTTACCATCGTCTACAGGAGATTGATGCTATATTGGATGACCACACGGAATTGGCGTTGGAACTCGTTACACTGGATATTCGGGCGCAGCAGGCGCATAGGGAACTACAATCATACAACGATACCGGTAAATTCCAATACGTGCACAGGCTGACCATACATACTAAATATAAAAAAGATCAGCTGGCCGAACTCCGCAAACTTAAATCGGAAGACCCCTCTGCTTTCATGAAAGAGATAACCAATACAACTCAAAATATAAGGCGCATAGAAAGCCAGCTACACAATAAAAAGTATAAAGACGAAGAAGAACGCCAGTCATGGCAGAATAATCTGGAAAAGGCCCGAATAAAGCAAAAAGCCATACAGGATATACTTAGTTAGTAAAGTTGTTTTTTCACTATAACGATAAACCTCTTTTAGAGGTTTATTTTTTTACTAAATCCATTCCTTTTCATCCAAAATCCAATCGATTTTAGTTAAATCACAAATACGTTTTAGCTAAAAGGATGAATTTCAATATTTTAATATTTTTGATAAAATTTTATCAAAGTATCAGTCTCTCTTTGGCCCGTACCGCTGTGTCCGGGGCTTGTAATGCAAAAAGGCCGTTTTTTCATGAAATATGACGCATGGTTCTAAATATCAATATATTATATATTAAAATGGGATAAAGATTGGCACTTCCCGACACTTAAATCCGGATAGCTCAAAAAGCATCGGATTGATTGGCAAAATTACCCGATTGATTGTCCTTTGCCACGCCACCTCGCTAGGATAGTTTTGCGTAACCATAAAAATAAAGGCTAAATGAGTAAACTATTTTGGAAAACAGAACAACGAAGGGTGCGAGACCTGATCCCGTCAGGCTATAATCCCAGAGAAAGAAATGAGAAAGGGCAGTCAGTTCTAAATGAAAGCCTGGATAAGTTCGGTCTGGTGGACACGCCGGTGATCAACATGGATGAGCAATTAATATCAGGCCACCGGCGACTGGAGTATTACATTGAGCGCGGACATTCGGATGAAATGGTAGATGTGCGTGTTCCATCCCGGATGTTGACAGAGGAGGAAGTAAAACAATACATGCTACTGGCAAACACACATGCCGGCACATGGGATTTGCCAAAACTGGAAGAGCACTTCGGCAATTTGTATAAGGATATCATGGTAATGGAGTTGCCTGTGATGGACGCTAACCTGCCATCGGCAGACCAGATAACACAAAGCAAGGACAAGGAGCGAGAGCTTATGGAGGATGAGTTTAACGACTTGCCGCCAAAGAATCCGGTAACCCGGATAGATGATCTTTATGAGCTGGGTGAACACAGGCTGATATGTGGCGACAGCACGGATATGAATGTAGTAGGCCGGTTGATGGACGGCAAGTATGCACATATGATATTTACCGATCCGCCATATAATCTCAAACCAAGGGAATTCACTGGATTCGGGTATAATGATGTACAAACGTTTGTTATGGGGGTTGGCGAAATGACGGAAGAACAGTTCACCGGGTTCCTGAAGAAATGCTTCCTGGTATTGATCCGGTACTCCGTCAAAGGTTCCATCCACTTTGTATGTATGGACTGGAAGCATGTCCTTGAGATAAGTACTGCCGGAAAAGTATATTCCGAGTGCAAGAACATTATAGTCTGGAACAAAAACAACGGCGGTATGGGTACATTTTACCGCTCGAAGCATGAGCTGATATACGCATTCAAAAGCGGGCGCGAACGCAACATAAACAACTTTATGCTAGGCCAGACCGGAAGATATCGCACAAACGTTTGGGATTATCCCGGTGCCAATTACTTCGGTAAATCTGCAGACATAGGTACAAAAGACCATCCAACCCCTAAACCCGTAAAGCTGGTAGCCGACGCAATTATGGATTGCAGTCTTGTTGGCCACATCGTACTTGATATATTCTCCGGTTCCGGAACAACCATCATCGCATCGGAGCAAACTAACAGGAGCTGCTATGCCGCAGACCTGGACCCGGGATACTGTGACCTGAATATTCGAAGATACGTCAGATACATGCAAAATGCCGGCAAACCGGTCACAGTGAAAAAAAACGGCGTAGTATTAACCGAAGAACAACTGAAGGAATATGAGCTACGATAATGCATTCATTGAAAAGGTAAAGGCTTTTGGCGTGCTTGGATATCCGGCGCATGAAATCGCTTTCCTTGTAGATCCGGAAGATCCGGAACAGTTCGAAACAGATTTGCAAGATACGCAGAGTGTGATATACCGGGCTTACCATAAAGGAAAAGTTACCGGACAATATACAATGGATAAAGCCCTGTTCGACGCCGCCAAAGCAAACGATGCTGACGCCAACGAGAAGCTAAACCGGCGGCAACATATAAAAATACTGGAAACGGCAATACGCGAAAAGTTTAATCTGTGATGAACAAAAAATTATGCTCGAACACCTGCAACGATTACCTGTAGATATCCTGGAAAGATTTCTGGAACTTCGCGACCATAAAAAAGTCGGGATATCCGAAGCTTTGGGAAACTTTATCCTGGAACTGAACGATGCATCCAACCTGTTCCGGAAGTACCGTAACGTAGGCGAGTGCGCCAGACAACTGCAAAAATTGTATCCGAAAGTATCCATCCCCCTATGCCGGCAGCGGGTATGCGATGCGATAAATTTTTTTAATACCGACTGTACGGTTACAGCCGTTGCCTGGAATAATTATTTTGCAGACTACATGATGAACCTGGCCGATGTGAATCTCATGGCAGCAGATGCCCATGGAAGAAAAGAAGCCCGGCTTTGCGCTGTTCAGGCGCACAAATACAGAGTTGCTGCCGCTGCCAATATCATCGCTCCGGAACGTATTAGATTCAAGCCTCAGATAGTATCTGCCGATGTCAAGCTGGAGCGGATGATAGATACATCGCCGGTGGGCATTCTGGCAGCATGGAAGGAGATAGAAGAGATCATCGACGCCAGGCATATCGACCAAAGCGAAAAAGACAGGCTGAAACTCGAAGCAGGCCGTGAACTGGACATAAACAAGTATGCGGAATTTGAAGAAACTGAAGATGAAGATTAAAAAATACAGCCAAAACGTATTCCTGCACGCCTATCTGTCTATTGTACAGATAATGGTAAAACTCCTTGACCCGACATTCCTGTTCGGAGAAGTCGGTCGTGGTTCCGGCAAGACTACTCATATGCTTGCTCCCAGAATAGACCGGGTTCAAAACGATATGCCGGGCGCCTTGCTTGTTCTGGCGGCAGCCACATACAAGAGCATCATCGACAATATTCTGCCGGGAGTACTGGAATACTTCCTCCAGGAATACGAGCGCGGTGTTTACTTTGAATACGGCAAACAACCTCCTCCACATTTCGGTGTGCCTGCATTGGAAAATCCTGCATGGAGCCGGATGGAAATTGAAAAAACAACCGACTTCAAACACACAATTACTTTCGTCACCGGTACCGTGATAAAGTTTGTTTCCTGCGATCGTCCCGAATCAATGCTAGGCCTGAATGCCGCACATCTGTTCATCGACGAAATGATCCGTATCCCTGAAGAAAAATTTATCGAACGGATCATCCCCGCATTGCGCGCCGACCGTTCCAAATTCGGCAATTCCCATTATTTTATGGGCATTACCGGTTTTTCAAGCACTCCCAATTTCGAAACCGACGAAGACTGGTGGATAAAGTACGAGAGCGATATGAATCCGGCGCTGATGAAACGCATACTCGAAATATCTTACCACGTGGATATGCGTATGGCTGCGCAAATCGAAGCACGGGCGAATACCGACTTCGACGAAGAAAAAAAATACCGGCGATTCCTTGACAGATGGACGCCACGCCTGAATGCCGCCCGTCGCGGACAAACATTATATCTCAGGGCTTCCTCGTTCTCCAACATCAAGATATTGGGAGTGGAATATATACGCAACCAGATTAAAAACATAAAGGATTCCGACAAGCTGAACACATCCATCATGGCAGTTCGAAAAACGAAAGTGAAAAATATGTTCTTCGGACGGTTCGGCAAGCAACACCTGTTCGAAGACGGATACGACTACAGGCAAGCCGACAAATACTCTATCAGCGACAGGATAGAATGGCTAAGCTCCGACCTGAAGTATTGCAACCCGAACATGCCGCTGATTGCCGGTTACGATGCGGGCCCCTTCTCAAGTATCATATTTGCCCAGGAAGAAAAATCGAAAAGGATTTTTCGCGTACTCAAAGATATGTGGGTATATCATCCCGACCAGCACGACGAACTCGCCGAAAAAATAGATGCTTTTTTCAGAAACCATAAACGCAAGGAGATATTCCTTTATTATGACCGGGCCGCAAATCAAAAAGAACCCGAGTACAGGAAATACTATCCCCTGTCGGGCGGATTGAACGATACCGACGCCAATCTGCTGTCTGCGGCTCTCAAAGCCCGTAAATGGACAGTGCACCTGCTAAGCAAGGGACAGGAAACAATTTGGTACGGACAGCATTACAGGCTGCTAAACAAATTGTTCGGGCAAAACGCCGGATGGCAGATACTTGTCGACCGTAACGAGTGCGAGGCCCTGGTCAGTTCCATCAATCATTCGCCGCTTAAAAAAAATGAAGGCCGCGTAGAACTGGACAAAAGCAGCGAACGTCTCGATTTTGAAGACCAGGCTTATTATTCCACACAGCTGGCATCTGCATTCATGTATATGTTATGGGGTAAATTCAACCGCCTGCTCCCGGCTTCCGATCGCAGGAAACCGGAATATAACGGTACAGGAACAGGGGTATATACAAGTTAATTCATTCGCTTTTTTGCTGTTTGAATAACATTTGAACACTGTTTCAGGGAACAAAGACAATAATAGCTAACAGGCTGAAAACAAGTGCGGAACAACTTGCGTGTTCCTAAAGGAAGTAGCACCTTTGTATCATGTTAAACAACTAATAATAAAGCAAATATGAACGCGCAAATTCAAAACATCCTGTCGCAGCCGACAACGAAAACAAACAAAGTCCAACAGCTGATTTTACTCGGATTAACCCGCACAGAAATCGCCGGACTTGTAACAAACGGCAATTACGGATTTGTTCAAAACGTGTACGCCAGAATGCAACGCGAAGGGCGGCTCAATCAGGCAGCCATTGTAACGGCAGCTATCGAAGAGGTAATGACGCCGGGAGCCTTCAATAAGGATTTCGGCGTTGAGTTTGAAGCCTGCAACGTGGATATGCAAACATTGAAACGGAAATTGAACGATGCCGGTATTGATTGCGAGATGGAAGGCTACATCCACCGCACAACACCACACTGGAAACTTGTAACGGACAGCAGCATCAGGGGAAGCCGGACATTTGAACTTGTAAGCCCGATTTTGAAAGGCGAAGCAGGGCTTGCCGAGCTAATGAAAGTCTGCAACGTGCTGAACAGGTGCGGAGCAAAGGTAAACAAGTCCTGCGGAACGCACGTCCACCTGAATGCGGGCCAATTCAGCCTCGAACAGTGGAAACGGATATACATCAACTACGGACGGCTCGAAAAGGTAATAGACGGATTCATGCCGGAAAGCCGCAGGGCAAACAACAACACCTACTGCAAAGGCTTTGGAAGCGTAAACAATTTCGAGCATAAAGTAAAAAACGCGGCGGATTTGCGCAGTATTGAAATTTTACTGCTAAATTCGCGGTACTGGAAAGTAAACCCGCAATCGTACAGCCGCCACAGAACCTGCGAGTTCAGGCAACACGCCGGAACAACCGATTTTGTAAAGATAAGCAGTTGGATTCGGTTTTTAAGCAATCTGGTCGATTATTCCGAACAGTACGAAGTGGCAACGCACACGCTTGCAACGCTACGGAATTTCAACAGCATGGAATTAGTAAATTATTTTGAGTATAGAACATTGGAATTGGCAGCATGAGAAAATATTATTTGGAAGACGGCGGGACGATTCAGGCGGAATCGCCCTGCCGGTTCGTAACGGAATTACGGTTAAGCAGCCGTTTCGACAGCGAGTGTTCCGACGAGGAATACATGAAGAACTTTGCAGAACGCTACAAAGTTTATTGCAGTAAAAATATCCGTTTCGACACGCCGGAAAACTTTGTTGCCGGTTTGATTGAAAGCGGTTATATTACCAATTCGGATTAGTCCGTTTTATTAGTTGTTTAATGGATGGCAGTAATCTTTTGATTACTTGCCGGATATTTATCGAATTATTTTCAAAAAAAATACAACTTTTTTTATTGTCTCTGTTTTTTACCTATCTTTACATCGCGACCAGACGATAATTCTCTAGACGTCCGCTGATCGGGATTATTAAAAATCCTCATATCAGCGGTTGTCTTTCCGTATCATTCTTTTTTTTGACGGATGTCTGGAGAAGTCTGTGTCGCAGCGGAATTGGCAGCCGCTGTATTTTGCCGCTAAAAGAGAAGACCATGCCGGATAAAGAATCACGGAATTCACCCCGCCCCCCTGTCGATCCCCTGGAACTGATCTCCAGGGCCGGCAAGCTAAATTATTCCATTGATCAAACCGCTGCTATTGTCTGTTCGTTTTTCCCCGCACAAAATGCGGAGAACCTGCGTAAATTACTGACTGATCCCGCATCAAAAGAATACAATGCATACCTGACAGGAAAAGATATCCGGTTATTCGAGGTCGAAAACGCCTTGTACGACGCTGCTGTTTCCGGAGATGTCGATGCACCGGAAAAGCTGTTCAAGCTACAAACGGACAAGATTGTAAGCCGGGAGATCAAAAGAAAATTCTTCCCGGATCAAAACAATACTGAATGCGACTGATCTCCTTGTATGCATTTAGCTTTTATGGTAGCCTCCCGAAGTGATTCGGGAGGTTTTTTGTCCTTTACAAAGTCAGTACGGCAAGCTTTTTTTGTGCATGGAAAGGATAATGACAGGCCCCGAAGCTATCGAACGCATGCGCTGGCAAAAGCTTGTGCCCGGAGCAACGTTCGCCATCAGGTTCATCACTTGCGACCTGAACAGGGCGGATAAATCCGGCAAGATCCGGGTTTATTCCTGTTGTCGGATACGCCCGGCACGCCGGAGCGAAGGTTTAAGTACAAACAGCGATCACTACCTGTATTTCACAGACGAAGAAACCGATGAACCGCGACAGTGCTTCAAGAAACTTATACGGGCTGTCAGTTTTTCTCCTTCCAACAACTGGTACGAAATAAAATGGTTTTTATGAAGAAAAAATCGAAAACGGGACGTGCGGGTAAATCCCCGAAAACAGATGTAAGGACATTCGATGGAAAACGCGGATACGCCGTTGTTGAAGATGTGGGTGTAGTGACGTTCGAAGTGCAGGGTATAACCGACCGCGAAGATATATTTTTCGAGGAAACCCGCACGATACACTCCCGGTATATCAGCGACCGGATGACGCTTAATCTGGCCGACGGCTATGTAGTTCCCGTTTGGGGCGATGGACACAACCTGTATCCGCAGGAAGTATTTGCCGGCATTAGCGAAAACAAACTGTTACCGACGCTTATCGGCAAGCAGATTCGCTTCCTGTTTGGACGCGGCCCCAGGCTTTATCGTGAAGTAGTCGCCGGCGAAGGTGAAAATCAAAAGCGCGTCCGCATGCCGGTTAACGACGGGCTTGCGCAAGCTATCATCGCATGGACTGAAAGCTGGGAAGAAAAGGGATATCCCCATCCGTGGGAATATCTCAAAAACATAATGAACGACTATTACCATGTCAAGACTTGCGTATCACAATACTGTTATGCCAGGTCGCGCCGCATAAACGGGAGCATGCCTGTCGACGCGCTTAAATATGTGGGTGCGGACGAAGCGCGCCTTGCCACACGGAATCCGGGCCTGAACAAAAGGATAAAAAACGAAGACTGCCGGTATGTTATTGTCGGCGACTGGATAAATATCACCGGTACCGGTTATGAAGTATTTCCGCGTTTTTCGCCGAAAGAACCTTTAAAATATCCTGCAGCCATAGCCTTTAACTCCGACAAAACGTTTACAAAATGGACTTACGCTTATAACGACTGGTTTGCCGGCATCAGGGAATATCTTAAAGCCTGCAAGCTGGCCCCCAAATACCGTAACAGTTACCTTGGCAATGCCCTTAACAATCATGTACATGCTACCATTCCGGCGCCCTGGTACGACAAGCACAGGGAAATACTGCAAGGAATATGCGCCGACAACATAGCCCCTTCCGATCCCGACTACGGAGTTATACAGAGTGAATACCGGGGGGTAAAATTACTCGACAAAAAAGGCCGTCCTCTTGGATTCTACGAGGGCATGATGGATCAGCTAATCAAAGCCGAACTGACCAAGATCACCGAAGTGATGACCGGCGAAGGCAAAAACCAGGGTAAACTTTACGCAACGCTCAAATGGGGCGAAGAAGGCTGGGAATTCAAGGAATTTCCCGGAAAATTCAAAGAGTTTTTCGATGCCGTGGACAAATACGACGAAAGCAGCATCAAAAGCATACTTATGAGCCTGGGCATCTCCGGTTCCATTACCAATGTCGACCATTCCGGATTGACCAACCGGTCGGGCAACGAAGCCTGGTACAACTACCTGATGTATGTCCTGCAACTGGTGCTCGACGAATACTTTATACTCAAGGAATACAACAGGGCCATGCACATTAATTTCCCGGAAGCCAAAGCCCAGGGCATTAAATGGGGATTCTGGATCGACATTCCTTCCAAGCTCCAGGATACCACCGGTAGCGAACGCCCTGCGGGTAATGCAACTCCGGAGAATAACTAGCAATTAAATTTTATAACCGAAATGATAAAATTACCGTTCGACACCACCAATCCTGCCACTTTTGCCGCCGAATTCAAAACGGTGATATCCGGCGTTAATGTTACGCTTGACTACAGGAACATAGAGAGCTCCATGTGCAAGGCTGCCGTGTTCCTGTACAAAATATTCACACAGGAGTTTTACGACCTGCTGTGTACCGGTACGGCCTCCCCTGACGAAGAAAAAAGCATGACGGCGCGCAACTGTTTGCAGCGCGCCATAGCCCATTTTTCTGTTTACGAGCATCTGATCTTCCTGATTACCCGTATCGGAAACGATGGCGTAACCGTAAAAAAAAACGATGACGAAACCACCGTATTCAAATACCAGCAGGATCAGCTGTCCGACAACCTTGTCACCACCGGCTGGTTCTGGATAAACATGCTTGTCGGTTATCTGAACGACAACAGCGATGATTTCCCCGGCTGGAATCCGGATACGGACAGTGATATACCTGTCGATGCCGGAGACTTCGAAAAGTGGGTAGGCGTGCCTGATCTGTACTTCGTCATCGCCGTACGGTCGATTATACGCGAAGTATGGATGGAATGTGTAGAATCGCGCCTGCCAAAGCCGGTAGTCAAGGACGATTACAATACCCGCGCATTGTGCTACGATGTCATGGCGCGTGCCTGCATGCGCCTTGCATACATGATCCTGCCTGAACCGATCCGCAAGGATATCAGCAACGAAATGGGTAAAAATCACAATGCGCAGGCCGATACTTATATCCGGGAAAAAGTAGCCGGCATATATGCACGCAAAGCGCAGGCTTACTGGACTGACTGGGATGTAAGACTGAAAAGAGATGCCGTGAAAAACAACAAAAAGGATGTCGCCGACCCGCCGCGCTTCTCATCCGTCAACGTAAACGAAAACGACAGGTTTTATTTTAACTGAACGAAATGAAAAAAATACAGCTTCACAAAAAATCGCTTCTGCTTCCAGAATCCTGGGACGAACTTGCCCGCAGTCAAAAAATATATGCGTTTGGATTACTGGAACAGCTACTCGGCAGCCGTCTCGATCCCGTCGCATTCAGAATCCGTATGCTGGTTTACCTTACCGGTTATAAACCGTCAAGGGGTATTGTATCGCTACTGATCCGTTACCTGCTACTGTTTGCAATCACGCCTTTCGTGGCGTTGTGGTATCTGGCCAGGCTTGGACCTACCCGGTTCACCGGATACTGGAACGTCTGGTACCGGACCCGCAAGCCAAAGCGTTACGACCGCGATATTATCAATTACAACCTGTTCAGGCTGTCCGAACAGCTTGATTTCGCCTTCCGTATGGAAGACAGGTCAATCCGGATAAACAACACCTTTCGCAGCAATCCTTTTCCATATATCCGGATAGGCCGGGAAAATTATGCCGGCAAAAAATTCATCCGGGATATCAGCCCCTTTACGAATATCACCGCACGCGAGTTTTCCGACTGCTTCGATATCTATTCGCTGTACAGTTCCAGTACCGAAAGCGAAGTGAGAAGCAAATGCGTCGACAAAATAATTTCCATCCTGTACCCTGCTTCCGGCAATTATAACGAGAATATGGTACTCGACCGGCCCGAAATAAAAAACATACCTGCCGGGATAAAAACAGGGGTGATGTGCTGGCTCTCCGGCATCGTGGAGTATTATGTTACCCATCCATATTATTCAATCCTGTTCAGCGCTTCCGGCAACAATGCCGGAGATGACGGCAGCCGTATCCGTATCGGCATGAACGAAACGGTACTTGTAATAGCCGGTCAGGGATATAATGAACACGACACGGTAAACAATTTCTTCGATGCCCTGTTGATCACCCTGAAGCGCAACCTCTCGTCAGCCATAGCCTCCGGAGTCAAGATGGACGAACTGTCCGGGAAAACAAATATCAGTATCGGTAATATCAACAAACTGATCAATTAGAATTATGGAATTGCATCTGACCCTGTTCAAATATTTCGCCGGCTTTGTAAAAAAACAAGCCTTGCGTAACATACTGGCTAACCCCGGTTACTCGCAGCGGCCCGGATACGCCGAAGTAGCCGCCGACATACTCAATGCACCCGATACCGCTGTCATAGACAGGATATCCAACTATGTGTTCTCGATGAACGAAAAGTACGTTTCCGATCATATCCGGAACAATAAGGATATCATCCTCTATGTCGAATACGGCGCGCTGTCATACAATCCCGTGATCAGGCTGGGCGTGAAACAAAAACTCGCAGTATATGTCGCCTATCCCTGTTCCATTGCCAACAACGACAATCTGAATGAAACGCTCCTGATGGCTGAAACATTTGAGATCCTGACCGGCATACTCGACCGGATGGAAGCCGACCAGAGCGATCTTGGATTCTGCGGCAATACCCGGCTGATTAACTTCCCTTCCGAAATATTCCCCATCGAGGAATCCCTCTTTTATGGCCACTCCGGATGGATGGCTATTTTTGATTACGAAAAAACAAACCTGATTTAACCATGGATCGCCAAATACAATTTATAAAAATGTTCAACGCGATGGATTCCTGGCACGAACGCTTCCAGTACCTGATAGACCTGGAATCCCTGATAGAGTTTCCCGCATTGCCGGAGCGCTTGCGCCTGCCCGCTACCAGGATAGCATCATGTACCAGCCGGACATATTTCTATCCGTTCATATTCCAGAAAAAGGTTCGTATCTATGGCTGGAGCTCTGCCTCCATTCCGTCGGGTCTGATCGGCGTGCTCTTCATACTGTTCGACGCTTTGGACATGGAAGAATTCCGGCAACAGGATATCATATTCCACACGGCTACGGGCCTGATCGATAACCTGACAGATCTGCGCCGTGCCGCCTTGGAGGAAATGATAGACCGGCTAAAGAAAATCAGATGATTCGTAACTTGTAACTGAAAATATTATGATTGTACAAAGTGAAAACATGGCCCAAGATGAATTTATCCGGCAGATTCTGGAACGCGATATCCGGAATATCTTTAAAGCGCAGCAGCTGGTTGTGGCGCAGGGTATTTACCATTCCGGCAAAGACCTTAAAGCCACACGCCGCTCAAAAGTGAATCGCCATACAGGCAGGCTTGAAAACGCGCTTGCCAGTCCCGAATACTACATGCAATCGCAGGGTGAAGAATTTAATGTGGCTGCCGTATATCCGGTATATATCCGGTTTATGGACATGAAACGGCTTGGCAACCGGATGCTCTACAACCGGCAGGTGTGGGGAATTCTCTATAATAACGCTCTAAAAGACATACGCAATGGCTATGGCCAAAAAATCGCCGACTTTGTAGGCGACAAATTGCGTGAATCTTTTTCAGCAAACAGTTTATCATCAAATTAATAAACATGGCAAAACTAAAAGACGACCAGATAAAATGGATACTGTCGCTGGATGCAAAGGGCCTTCAGTCGGAACTGACTACGATATCTTCCGAGACACAACAGCTGACCGCTGACAACAAATTGCTGGAATCCGAATTGAAGCTAATAGCCAAACAAATGGCCAAATCCGAAAAAGAAATGAAAAAACTTGCAGCCGCTGGCAAGGAAGACAGCAATGCATACCGGGAGGCCAAAGCTACTTATAAATCTGCAGCCAGCGACATGGCCGATTATACGAAGCGCATCAGGGACAATAAAAAGGCCATCGAAGAAAATGATCTCAAGGCCAAAGAAATGGTCAAAAACCTCAAGGTAGAGGATATGACCATGACGCAATTAAAGAAGCGTGCCGCTGAACTTCAAAAACAATTGGATAACACTTCCAAGTCAGTAGATTCCCAAGCTTATGATGCGCTTGAAAAAAAATTGAACCGGGTCAATGACAGGATGGGAGAGCTTCGCAAAGGCGCCGGCGAAGCAACATCTGTCTTACAGAACAGCCTGGCTGTTTTTGCCGGAAATATGATGACAAAAGGCGTCGATAAAATCAAGGAATGGGTATCTGCCGGTGTAGAATGGATAAAAACGGGAATAGGTATGGCAAACGGCGCTGAAGGCGTTGTAAAAGCTTTCAGCGGCCTCAATAACAGTAAACATTACCTGGACGAGATGCGTGCTGCAACCAAAAGTACAGTCAGCGACCTTGAATTGATGGAAAAAGCCGTTAGCGCCAATGAATTGGGTATCGGTATTGACAAGATGGCAAATCTTATGAAGTTTGCTCAAATGCAGGCCAAAAAACTTGGAACGGATATTGATGAGATGGCTGATTCTATTGTGAACGGCCTTGGCCGAAAATCAACATTGGTACTCGACAATCTTGGAATATCTGCCAGTCGCGTTCAAAGCGAAGTCAAGAAAACAGGCGATTTTACGGTTGCCGTTCTAAATATTGTAAACGAGAAGTTGAAAGAGCAGGGAGATACCGCTCTGACGGGCGCTGAAAAAGCGGCTCAAGCCGCAACAAAATGGGAGAATGCACAACTGAAAGTCGGGCAAAAATTCCAATGGCTGGGTAATCTTTGGGATGAAATATCCGGCAATATTGCAGACAAAATATCCAATCTTGCCGGGGATACGGACAGTTTGAATGACCGCTACCAAAATCAGCTTGAGAAGGTTGCGGATCTGGAACTGAATACAGAAAAACTGGCCCGGAGATATGACGAATTAAAAGGGAAGGCTATCTTGAACAAAGATGAACAAACCGAACTGAACAGCATCATGAATATCCTGTCGAATACGGTTCCGGGTGTCATCACTCAATTCGATCAATACGGGAATGTCCTGTCCATAAATACGGCTAAAGTTTATGACTTTATCGCGGCGCAAAAAGCCAAACTAAAGGTCATGAATGCAGATGCTATCGACGAACAAACCAAAAAATTGAAATCCTATACCACCCAGGTAGATATCCTCCAGGACAAATTAATGTCCGGAGAAACAACATACTTCGTACCAAGCGGTCGCGGGCAGACTATATCCCAAAAGAGGAAGATGTCCGAAAAAGAATATCAGGAGACGAAGGCTGAATATGAAAAGTATCTTGAGTTGCAAAGGGGTACTCGGGCATACCTGGATGACCTGAACGGGACAACCATAGAACACCAAATCGAGCATCAGAAAAAAATGTCGGAAAACAGGACCCGATTCACTGAAATGAATAAAAAGGAACTGGATGCATGGATAAAAGATGAAAAAAATGCGGCCAGTGAATTTTTACAGCTCGCCAGGCAAATCCGCGATCAACGATTCACGGAAAATGTTGACGGCGACAAACAACAGAAGGATCAGGCAAAAAAAGAAGCTAAAATCCTGCTTGCCGAGCGTAAATCGATGAACGAACTGATAGAGGCGCTGGATACAGCGCATAACAACAAGCTGGCTAAGATAAATAAGGAATATCTGGATGGTAAAATAAAATCCGAATCGGAATACAACCGGAAAATATTCTCGCAGGAGCAAGCTGCCTATATCATTCGCGAACAGGCTTTGACCGAATTCAAGGACAATGCGACACGGAAGGAAGTCAAAGACGACGTCAGTAACAAAATAGCCGTAATACAAAATAAGCGCTTGCAGCAGGAAATCGCTTTTCGTGCAAAACTGGAACAGATTATTCTTGTCGCCAATCCGCAAGAACAGGAAAAACGGGCACATGAAGAGCGCCTGCGTGATTTGGGTATATATGGTAAATCTAGACAGGAACTCCAGATGCTCCGGATGTCAGCTGAAACCGAACAGGAAAAAACTCTGTTGCAGCAGAAATCAGATGCGCTGGAACTCCTGGAAAAACAACATCAGGACAATCTCCTGAAAATCCGGAACGATGCCAGAGCAAAAGAAAAAGCGCAGGGAGAAGAAGATTTCCAGGAAAAATTCGGCAAGGACAAAGCCGGCAAACAGAAAGCCATCGAAGACGAAGCCAATGCACTTTCCCTTAACAAGGATACAGGCGCTCTTGCACAAGCCAAAGCCTTCGATGCCGAAGTAGAACTCCAGAAGAAACGCCTGTCTCTTATTCAGGAAGAAGTTGATGCCCGTAATGCCGCAGGACTGGATATTTCAAATATCCTGAAAAAACAGGCTTCGGAAGAATCGAAACTTACAAAACTGTATACCGGTGAATTTAACCGGCGCAAAAATGAATACCGGCAATACGGCGCTTCCATAGGCGCGGTATTGGGCGACGTCATCTCCGGACAGGAAGATGCGCTGAAAAGTTTTGCCGATGTGATGCTTGATATACTGTTTGATACCATTACACAGATGATCAACACCGAAATAATTAAAGTGGCCGCTACCGGTACCGGAGCTATCGCCCGCAGTACCGCCGAAGCTATGGCAACCCCCGATTCCGTGCTTTCATTCGGCGCAACGGGTTTCGCACGTATTGCCATTCTTACCGGCGTGATCACGGCAGCCATGATGGCGGCCAAATCCGCCCTGAAAGGCCTTATCGGTAAAAAAACAGATTCATCGTCAAGTGATAATTCCGCTTCGGCCAGTACTCATGCACGTGTGGCCAACGGCCTTGCCGACGGAGGATATAACGATGCAGGAATCGACGGCGGTTATACCGGACCCGGTAGCCGTTACCAGGTGAAAGGCACATTCCCCAATGGCGTGGACTACCATGCCGGCGAATATGTCATTGCACAGCCCGAAATGAAAATACCGGTAGTCAGCGATATGATACGGGCCATAGAAAGCATCCGGCGCCAGCGTACCGGCAGCAATCCGATGCCGGCAGGCCTTGCCGATGGCGGCTACAATGATCCGGGTATCCGCTATTCCGGTGATGCTAATTATAGTGAACAGAATATAACGGCAATCGGGGAAGTTCTATCCAGGCTGGGTAAAATACTCGATCGTGCGGAAACCAACGGACTGGGCGTTAATTATCAGGCATTGAAAGAAACCAATGCAAAAATGAAGGATTACGAAAATTTTAGCAGTAAATATTAAATTCAAAACAGTATGGATATCCGATTGGAAGATGGCGGCGTGCTGGATATGAAGCCGGACGCAAAGTTGAATATTACGATGAATAATCCCATGCTGGCCAACTACGGTACCATGTCCTTGCCTGTCACCTTGCCCGATACGGCCAATAATACCCGCCATTTGGGAGCCGTCAGTTTGCAGGCGCAATATAAATACAGGCGCAACCATGATGTCATTGTAGAAGCAGGAGTGTATCGGAAGCAGGGATTGTTGCGCATCGCATCAGGCAGCAAGGACAGGGAAGCGGCCATCTATATGGAAGAGTCGCCGATGTATGCACGAATGAAAGAAGTGGATATGCCGCAGGCTTTCAATATTACGCGCCCGGCGTCTGATTTCCATGTGGATGGAACCTTCGACGATGATCTGGATATGATGATCAAATACATGGAACTGGTGATGGTGGATAATATCCGAGACGACTTTTACCTGTTCCCCGTAGCTACGGATTATTACAATGAATCCGTAGATGTAGAAGGAATGGGTAATACCGGTTTTACATTTTACTGGATACTCAACGAACAAATGTCGTCAGGCGTTGACGCCCCTGACATTATAGATACCGACCTTTATGGACAGCCCTATCTGAAACTTGCCGGGCGCATTGCGCGCCAGTACCGCGAAGAAAACAACTGGGTGGATGTACCCAAAGGATACGGTATTACGCCTTTTTTAAAGCAAGGCTATGTATTGCGCCGTATATTTGAATATTTCGGATATGAATTGCGGGAATCCATATTCGACACCGATCCTCAAATGCAAAAAATAGTCGTACTGAACAATACCGCGGATACTGTCGTTAATGCCCGGATCAAATATTCGCAGTTGGTGCCGTCAGTCAAGATCAGCGACTATCTGGAATCGATTCGTACCGATTACGGATGCGAATTCTTTTTATCGGCGGATCATAAATACGTGGAAGTAAAGTTTTGGAATGACCTGATTGACAATAAAGATTACAAAGTCCTGGATTCCTGCTTAAGCGGAGATCCTGTTATCAATTTAACCGATCCCAAACTCATAAAGCTTGCAAACAAGCGTTCTATCGAATTTTCCAATACGAATTTCGATACGCTTAACAAATTCCAGGATGAATATTACGTATTGTACCATGTCGCTAGTTTTTCACAGGCTAGCCGCGACGGGTATTATTTTATACAGAGTTACGGCCAGATATGGGAACGGCTTACTACTACCCTTCAGGGCGGCGTCACATCTGTCAGTTGGAAGTATCATTCCCAGTACCTGTTCGATTTTTACCTGGAAAAAGAAAGTTCCGTCGATGACGATTATGAAAGCAAGGAGAGTAATCGCGAACATACTGCTAATTTGCCGGTTTTTGTGAGATATACGGCGGCGTTTGCGTCGACAGGATATCCGGGTTATAATTTACGGATGCTGTTCATCGGCAAACGCCGGCATTTAAATACGACGCTGAAGCCTTATAATAAAAACGAGGATGGTACCGGCGAGAATCTGGAAGATAGCGACGGTTCGACCGAATGTCCTGTTATGGCGGCTTTTTATAGAGGCCGGAATTACAATACAGCGTCCGAACTGAATCCGTTAAGCGTTTACGGCAATATATACGGATACGATTCCGAAGGCTTGCCTTGTCCGGGAGGTTTCGACCTGATTTTTGGAGGATTGAACGGCCTGTATCAGAAATTCTGGGCCAAATATGCCGCCGTTATCCTTGATTCATTCTATGAGGTAAACCTGCCTTTGCGTTTAGACCTGGCAGATATAATGAATTTCCGTTTCGACAACATATACATGGTAGAGAACCAGCCGTTGCTACCGCAGAAACTATCCTTCTCCATTGATTTGGACAACAATGTGGAAGTCGGCGAAGCGTTATTCCGCACGATTAAGTTGTATAAATAAAAATAGCTCCCGGACTTTCATACACGGGAGCATTGTAAATTTATAATAATCTTCAATTTTTATTTATCTAGCCGCCGAAGTTGTTCTTCTGTTTTTTTAGAATATATTTGACCTCTTGCAGTCAAATACTCAAACACAATGATTTCTTCAGATTCACCTCCGGCATCTATATCTTGAACAACTGTCAGTAAAAACAAAGCGCGTAAATCGCCTATACGTATCCTGTAAATATTGTCAAATCCTGACAACCTTTTGCAGTCGGTAATCTCATTCAGACTTTTTGCTGAAATAACTTCCACAATCACACCCTTGACGGATTTAAACATCTTTCCGGAGAGTTTCTGGACTGATCTTTCAAAGCTTTTTGAAAATTTGACTGTCATATTCCAAGCCATTTTTCAAACCGGCTCTGTTCTTCCTTGTTTAAAATCTTTTTACCGTCCGGGTCTGTCTGTATCAAATATTTGTACATATCTGCATCTTCAGTGTCTTCAGCCATGCTGGAGAGCGCCCTTTCAATCAGTACCTTTAAATTTGTTCCGGCAGTAGCTGCCTTTATTGATAAAATCTTGAAAGTCTGTTCATCCAGATCTATTACTTTTCTTTTTTTGGCTACTGTTGTATTCATAATAATTCATTTTTATAAATTGCAAATATACACCATATATATGATATATACAATATTATTATATATATATGTAAACAGTCTTCCGGACTTTCGTTTATTTTTCCTTTAGTTCTACCGTACAACCGCATTTGGGGCAGCGATATTCGACCGATTCGCCTGCATCGACTCCGATATGTTCCGCAATTTTAACCAGAATCTCCAATGTTGGATTCCCGGATACAGGGCGGCATTCAAACAATTCGGAGATGTCAACCCCGATATGCTCCGCTATTTTGTTCAGGGTCTCCAATGTTGGATTCCCGTTTATCTGGTATGACAGGGCTATTCTGGTTATGCCCATTTTGGCGGCCAGATCCTGAACCGACATGCCTCTATCCTTTAAGACCTTTTTTATTTTTAATCCCATAATTTTTTATTTGAGAATGTAAATGTAATTATTAAACTTTAAATATTATATATTATGTAATACTATGGCATTATTAAAAAATATTAAAGCAGAGTAAAAACATTGTGGAAGATTTGCGTATTTAATATTATAGCTTTACGTTTGTGTAAATAATTAAAGTTTAATATTTACAAATAAAAAAATGAACAGAGAATTGGCAAATGCAGTTGAGACCTATTTGGTTTACCTGAAAAATCACAGGGATACAAAGGTATTCAAGCAAGCAGAAAGAAAATTGATTTCAGTACTTGAAACAAGCGATCCGGAAGATATCACAGAAATGTTCCGGGATTTAAACGACTACTGGGACAGCCTGGAAGCAGGCAAGTAAAATAACCGGGGCGGCCAACCGCCCCTAAAAATCAAAACAAAATGAACAATCAAAAGAAAACAAAATGTTATTCAGTCAGGCTTGAGAGTCTGTTTTCAATCTCCGAAAAAGCCTATAAGGCAACGGCCTTTGACGGTTCAACGGCAGTAATACCGAAAAGCCAGGTATTCGGCCAGGACTTTGACGTTCAAAAATCCGACGCCTACTGGATATCAGCCTGGATATTAGAGCAAAAGGAACTTCAATATTCCAACAAAAAAGTAAGATGGTTCTAAAAGAGTTGGAAAATAGAATCAAAGGCACAAGGTATTGGGATAAATACGGCAAACAACGTCTTTATTTCAATACCAGAACCTGGCGTGACAGGTTCTGCAATGTCAGTATCTGGCTTGAAGTTGTAAATGATCGCCTGGTTTTTCAAGTCAAAGCATTCCATGAACGCAAACACGAGTGGGAATGGGATGCAATTGCCGAGAGTATAAAATACGAAATGTCGGAAAATTACAGGGAAATAATATCCGGTTGCGAAATGAAACGCAAGGAAACTCCCGTTAATGAAAGATTGAAGGATTGCCTTGTACCGGTATCCAATGCCGGCATGAAGCATCAGGTAGAAGCATTGTCATTCCTGGGTAAAATGAAAGTGGGAGCTTTGTTTTCCGATGTCGGCACCGGCAAAACAAAAATAGCGATCGACCTGGCAGTATCCAGATTTCTGGCAAAACGTATATTCAAGGTGTTGGTATTCTGCCCTGTATCAACTATTTTGAATTTTCAGAAAGAGGTCGAAAAATTCTGCCGTGAACCGGATTTGATCTGGGAATACGTGGGAATTGAAAGCATGAGTTCTTCCATTCGTGCTTATGAAAAAGCGCATCTTTTCACCGATTCGGAGACAATGATTGTGATTGACGAAAGCCACCTGGTGAAAACTCCGAAGGCCATCCGGTCAAAACTCATAAAGGATATTTGCAAACAATCATCCTGGAAATTGATTATGACAGGCACTCCAATCGCCGATCACGTGCATGACCTGTACATGCAATACTCCATGTTGTCGAATCTGATAATGCAGTGCAATACATGGACGGAATACGAAAACCGTTATGTGCTGTATGGCGGTATTACCGGCAATGACATTGTAGGATACAAAAATCTGGATTACCTTACCGGATTGATTGAGCCGTACACGTATCAAATCCGGAAAGAAGACTGTCTGGATTTACCCTTGCTGTTCAATTATACCTACTCTTGCAATCTAACAGAAAAACAGGAGTATGTTTACTTCAAAACAAAAGAGGAATTGCTATCCCTGATTGATTCGGACAATTATACAAGCGAAACAATATTCTTGTATCTTACTAGAATGCAGCAAATTACATGCGGCTATTATTATGACCAATCCGGAGAATTTATATATATCGGAACAAATAAATTCGAACTGGTCAATCAGATAGGACTGCCTGAAAGAGCTTTGTTTTTTTGCAAATACCTGTTTGAGATAGATTTGCTGACAGAGTTCCTTGGCGCTGAAAATTGCGCCGTTTTTTCAGGTAAAAACCGGAAAGATCGCGACCGTGAAAAAGAATTGTTCGTGGCGGGTAAAAGAAAATACTTCGTCGCAACGGCCAGCAGCGGCGGTACCGGCTTGAATGGCCTGCAAACCTGCAATGTGATGTTCAGGTTCTCGCGCACGTTCAAATATATCGAAGATAAACAAACTGTCGGGCGAATCGAACGTCCCGGACAAACTCAAAACATGTTCATCTACGACCTGGTCACCGATTCGGGCATTGACATAAAAATACAACGCAATATCAATAGAAAGTCAAACCTTGACGCTGAAATAAAGCGTATTTTGAATGATAAACAAAAACTTCGTGAATATATCTCGGAAATATAACTGATTATGATGTCCGGTATTTGGATAGCCAGGGAGTGCATCCGGGAAAAGAGTTCCAGAAAAAATTGAGAAACAATCTTTTTATCTTTATTTTTTTGTTTTTCTTGTTTTCCTCCATTCCCATGGAGCAATTTGTTTTTTCATACTCCAGATATTGATTTTTTTCATCCGGGCTTCCTGTTCAAGTTTGATATAGTGTTTCGACTTGTTATATTTGTACACCCAGGCAAGTCCCTGTTTTAACAGGGACTCATTAATGTTGACAGAACCCACATAGACCACTCCAAGAGTACGCCTGTAATAGTCGGTACCTTTAACTTTAACGGTTACGTTTTTGCCGGCGCACAGATCTTTGGTAAAGTTTGTCGCCTTTGTACCGAAGTCCTGGTTTCGTTCCGGACAATCAATCCCGTCAAATCTTATTTTTACCTGCTTGTTGTCTTCTGTCAGAATCGTTATAGTATCACCGTCGGTAACTTTTATGACCTTTCCTTTGATCAGGGTTTCCTGGGTTGACAGCAATAGAATGGAGAGTATAAAAAGTTTTATCATGATATGATGTCCGGTATTTGGATAGCCGGGAAATGCACCCGGGAAAAGAGTTCAAAAAAATAATTTTTCTTCATATTCAAACTGCTTAATCGGGGTACCCGCAAAAGAAAAAGAGGGTATGCCAACTTAATACATCTCCTCTTGCTGCAAGCACAAAATTAAAAGCTTGTCACAACCGGCCAACTTGCCTAGCCCAATACTTCGGCTCTCATTTTCCTGTCGTCCTGGCGACAATCCCAGATAGTTGCAATATTAATAACGTCCCTGTCTTCATCAATAAAGTAGATTACTTTAAACATTGATCTAACTATCAAAGAACGGAAAGTAACAGGAGCGTCGGATAAAAGAGATTCAATAGCTGCCATTTGAGGAAATGTTTTTAGAGGTAGTAAAGCATCGTAAATATCACTTAATATTTTATCTGCTGCCAACTCGCTTTTTTCTTTATAATAAGCATGTATTTCCTTTAATTTGTTCGCTGCTTCAGGCTGGAAATCTATTACCATTCTTTCGCTTCTTTAAAAAGTTGCTCCATTGATTTTCCCTTTCCTTGCTTCGCATCTTCAACTGATTGCATTGCTTCGGCCCTCATTTCATCTACTGTCATAACCGCAGGCAGCTTTACAGTTTCTTTATTCAAGATAGAGCGAATTTTCTTGATAACGCTTATATCTTTAACATTCAGAAGAGATTTAATTGCTTTTTCTCTTTCTACATATAATAATGTTGTTTTATCCATATCTGTACAATTTCAATGTTTTACAAAGTTATAATTTTTGTCCTTTAAATTCGCCTCCGTTATACCGATTTTTGGGATTGATATCTAATTTTTTTACGTATGAAAGAAAAATTAAAAATCCAGCTGGCAGTATCGGTACTGCTTGTTCTCGTAGGCAGCAGCCTGCTTGTCGCCGGATTCTGCGTGCCGCCCCTGGGCGTGATAGACCATTCTGTATTAATTGCCTTTGGCGAAATACTGACATTTGTCGGCGCAATCTTCGGCATCGACTATACATACAAAATAAAAATACTTAATAACAGGGAGGAGGACAAGACAGATGACAACAAATAAGAAGCTTCTCGTCATTCTGGACCCGGCACACGGCGAAGAAGTACCGGGAAAGCGATCGCCCGACGGGCGCCATCGCGAATACAAATGGTCGCGTGAACGACTCAAAGAGGTAGATCATCTGCTAAAGGCGCTTGGCTATACGGTGGTATGGACAAACGAATCGGACACGGAAACAGGCCTGTCGGCCAGGAAGCGTATCGCAAATACCTATGCTAAAAAAGATTCAAGTCTGGTGCCGCTACTGATCTCCCTGCATAACGACGCCAAAGGAAACGGCACAGCCTGGGAAACGGCAACCGGCGTCAGCGTATGGACTTCCACAGGCAAAACGACGTCGGATATTTTCGCCGGCTTTTTCATTCAGCGGATATCCGAATGGATGCCCGGTGTACGGCGCAGATTATATAAAGACGAATATCTTGAACGGGATTTTGAAAATGACTTCACCGTGCTGACGGGCGACTACTTCGCCTTGTTGATCGAATGTTTGTTCCAGGACAACAAAGACGATGTATCCCTGCTGGAAGACGCCCGGTTCTGCAAACGGGTTGAAGACTGGATAGTGGATTCGGTAGAAGATTGCAATAACCATGTAAATCAAAAAACATCCAAATGAAATTTTATGTTGTCATATTTGCGTTCTTTTTATCCGCTGTTTTTTCTTGCCATAGCAGCAAGAATCGTAACAGTTCTTTCGAGGTGTTGTCGGAAAGCGCTTCGAATGTGTTGTCGACCCGAAAAGACAGTGCATCCTCATATGTCTTCCGGTGCGACAGCATGGCGGATATCACCGCCGAAAGACAATATATTCGAACAATATGGTACAGACCTGATGGAAGCATACAGGCTGTACAGGACAACTGGCGGGGAGCCGATCGAACCGGGGTGGCTGTTAGCCATACAGGATCATCTGATGTTTCCGTAGCAGAACAAACAACTGACAGCGCGTCCGTCACCGGCACGCAGACAAAAGAAACAGTCAGTGAAGATTCGAAAACCGATTACCGTCTTGTACAGGGAACCGAATGGCTCTGGGTTGCCGGAGCTTTTGTGCTGGCGGTAGCTGGTTTTGGTTTTTGGAAATACAAAAAAAGCTGTTAGCCGGCAGCTGGTTTTTCATTCTTTATTTTTTTAAAATATGCAGTATATTCCTCCCGACAATACTCAGCCCGGATTCACAGACCTCCCCATCGATCTCGGTGCGTTGCAGATTGTGGTTTATCCGTATAAATACGCATTTGCCGGTAATCCGATGATATTCGGCATCACAAGCAACAGTCAGGACGAGATTATAGTGGGAGTGAAAGTAGGTGACGGAGATATCTTTTATTTTTCACTTGTCCCCTATGGTACTGTAGCGCCATACCGGGCGACGATCGATATCTGCGGATTCGTCCGGAACCGGTTAGACGGATACGCATTAGCCGGCGACGGGTTTGTTTTCCCGGTTGATAATTTCTCAACCGGTTATAGCGTCTACGTCAATGGCGGCCTTGCTTTTAGCGGTATCGCCTTTCGGGGCGGCATATCCAAAAGCCTGGCTCTGCAACTGGCCGCAGAAAATTTCAAAAACATTTTTGATTTCCGGCTACTGAAATTTACAAGGCAGTTCATATTCACCACCCGTACACACGGTAATATTATCCGGATCAGGGATACGGAACTGTCGCCGTTCATGTTCATTCATCCCGGCCGGGCAATATCGTTCGTCTCCGGTTCCGGAAGCGTTATCAATACGCCGGCGATGACGAAAGGCGCAGTCTGCGCGATGAACTTGGAGGCCATATACAACAGATTTCTTGAAATGGGCGAATCGCCTTCCATGATAAAAGTTTCGTGCATTTCCGGATACGCATCGTTTACGTTTGCGATACAGCCGGGCGTTATTGCCGAAGAACGGTACCTGCTCCGGTTCTTGAATTCGCTGGGTGCGTTCGAACTTGTAGAAGTAACGGGATATGCTTGTAACACGCCTTCGTTCAGCGAAGAAAACAAATGGGAGTCGATGAATGTTTTAGGATTTTTCGAAGAAAACAGGGAACGCGTATCGTCTGTCAAGGCTTTCGAGGTTGAAGCAGGATACAAAATAAAAAAGGAACTGGACTTTATTTGCGACATGATACAGAGCGAAGAAATCTACTTCATCCGGCCCGATGGCTATACCTGTCGTTGCCTGGTGACAGCAGAAAATATACGCTACCGGCATCGGATCGTAGCTCCAAGCTCCGTATTGCTCAAGATACGCGAGATTGCCGGATCAGTATATGCAAGCCCTGACGAACCGGCATTGCCCGACCTGCTTGTAACGGAACATCATAAAGATTGTATAACAACGGAAGACAAGTTTAATCTGAAAATATGAATGACAAATCCATACTCGAATTGCCGGAATTGCCGGAAGACGATTTTGAAAAATCATGGGTGCCGGGTTCCGTACAGGAAGATGCGGAGGAAGATAACTGGACTGGACGCTATCGCTTGCCTGCTATTGTCCGTAAATCCACGGATTACACCGACGACAGACTAAACCAGACGGCATTGTCGAATGTGTCGATAGACGAAGATCCGGCAACGAAAAAACTTTGTTTGTCCAAAGTGGATAAAAATCTTGGTTCGGGCATAACCGTTACAACGAATACCCTTGTCCGGGAGGCTTCGGAGACGGAAAACGGGTTGATGCCCGCAGCCAGCTTTCAACAAATAGCTACGAATACGGCTGACATATCATCGCTGAAAGGTATCGGACGTATAGCTGTGCATCTGGGAGCTACGCCTTCGCAAATCGACCTGACTATTGCCTGGACGACGATAAAAGGCATAGCCCCAGGCGACGGGGCCACAGTTGTCAATCTTGACCAGGACGCTCCGGCAGGACATGCATGGACTTACCTGGAAACAGGGGAAGACGTATCTGAATGGATTGACCGCGGTACCGATACCGTGAATCAGGCGGCTACAGACCTGCTCGGCGTGGTCAAGGGACTGGCGGCAATTACCGTCAATGCGGGCAAGGTATTCGTTGAGAGCGACGGCTCGATGTCGGTAATCGGATGGGATTCGCTATTGCAATCCATGAATTCGATACTGCCTTACCTGACATTCAAACTGGCTGCACAGTCGCTTTCCTCCGTATCGAATATACCGGCAACGGCTGCCAATACATTCGCACAAATATCCGGCAGTGCAAACCTGTCGATATCGAATATTGCAAACCTGAAACCGGGATACGAGATGGTTATAAGGGTAAAGAACACAGCCTCGTCTGCCATTACATTGACGCTGCCCGTCGCTAGCTTGATCGACAATGACTACGGGCCGGCTACGCTGGAAATACCTGCATCGGGCGTTGCGGAAGTAAGCATCTGGTGCTACACGGCAACCATGTACAGTGTGAAAGCATCATTAAAGCAATAAAATCATGAGAAGAAGATTATACGCAATAACAGAACAGGACAGCTATTATTTTTTCGGCAGTATAGGAACGTCAGAAGACAAATACAGCGCCATCGCTCTGGCTCCCAACGGGAAATTATACTGTCCTCCATTAAATGCTTCGGGCATACTATGCATCGATCCGGCGAATGACACCTATACTACATTCGGTTACTTCTCTGGAACTTACAAATACAGAAGCATTGCTCTTGCACCCAATGGCAAGCTGTATTGTGCGCCATACGATACAAATACCATATTGTGCATTGATCCGGCTAACAATACCTATACAACATTCGGAAATATATCGGGGAGCGCCAAATACAGATGTATTGCCATGGCTCCCAATGGCAAACTGTACGCCGCGCCGTACAATGCAACCAATATATTGTGTATTGATCCGTCGGATAACAGCTATACAACATTTGGCAGTATATCAGGGAGCTATAAATATGAAGGCATCGCTCTTGCTCCCAATGGCAAGCTGTACTGTGCTCCGTTATACTATTCGTACATATTGTGCATTGATCCGTCAAACAATACTTTTACCACATTCGGCACCCGTACCAGTACTTACAGATACCAGGGGATGGCCCTTGCGCCCAACGGGAAATTATACAGTCCTCCATACAGTGCAACCGATATATTGTGTGTTGATCCGGCAAACAATACTTTTTCGACATTCGGCAATATACCGGGGAGCGAACGATACAGAAGCATTGCACTTGCGCCAAACGGGAAGCTATACTGTGCTCCGAATCACGCTGACGGTATATTATGCATTGATCCGGCGAATAACACTTATACCACATTCGGCAGTATTCCGGGAAATTATAAATACGTAGGGAGTGCACTTGCGCCCAACGGCAAGCTGTATTGTGCGCCGTTATACGAGAGCCGTATCCTTGTAATCGTACCGACCCCGCCTTTAACGCCGCCAACCATATCCATAGAGCCTCATTCCCTGTCGATACCTGCCACCGGGCAGACGCTGCAACCGCTGGGGTATGTTACCTCTTCCTCGCCGGGATGGACGTATGTATCCAACCAGGCATGGCTTGCCGTGAAGAAGCAGACATCCGCAGCCGGCGAGCGCCAGCTGGTGTATACATCTGCCGCCAACACGGGCGAAGCGAGAACGGCTACCGTCACTGTACGCACGGCAGACGGCACGGCAAGCGATATGCTGGTAGTTACACAGGCGGCTGCAGAAATATGGACAATAGAAGCGTCGCCGTCCCTGTTGGAATTTGAATGGAACGGCGTCAGCGACAGCGTATATATAACGTGCAATACCGACTGGGATGTACAAAGCAAACCCGACTGGCTGGAATGCATACCTGATTCAGGGTACCTTGATACTGTCGTAATGATTCAGGTTCAGGAAAATCCGGGATATGCACGTGAAGGGCAGATTGTGTTTCAAAATGCCGACGCTTCCGATACTGCTACCGTGACTGTCAGGCAGTCGGCACATCCTGTTATTGTCTATTCAAATGTTTCTGCCGGTCAGATACGGTTTGCGGAAATGGCGGATGGTTATACTCCCGAAGGCGACTATCATGGATATTCGATGACAGTATTGGCGGAAGCGGAATCATATAAACACTGGTGGAATGGCGTTGACAATTTTCAAGTGAATGACAACGGCGGCAACATGGTTACAAGGGGCCTTGGCGATAGCATATTTGTATGGCGATACGAGGAGGGCGATTACTGGACTGTTATAGGTTCATTCACTTTATCAAGCGATACAATACAGCATTTTTCAATCGACTAGGCGCAAAAAAACAGGGTTGCTCCTCGCTTGGATGCAGCCCCTGGTTCGTAGCAATTTCAGTATATATCACCGGTAAAGATAATTAAAATTTAAATAACATGTTAGCAATTACTACAAGCGACAGAACGGTTAAAATTGAACGTAACGGACAAATAGTCCTTGTTACGGCCAAATCGAAGGTATCCTATTCTTACGACAGCGCCAGGGTATTCCTGACTTGTCATCCCGGTATGGTGCATATCAGCGAACCGTTTGCCGGCGGCATTACACTCGATGGCGCCCCTGTAACCCCCGATAACATCGAAGCGCAATTCAGCAACCTTTTTTCGGATTCCATCGGCGACATAAACCGCGTACTGGATTCAATTAACGGGGAGGTAGTATAATATGGGAACAACAGCGCAGAAATTACAGGCTGTATTGAACAGCAAGGAAGGTATCCGCCAAGCGATAAACGACAAGGGAGTACCGGTGGATACCTCCGTGAAACTATCCGGATATGCTGAAAAGATAAGGCAGATAAGCGCGGGAGGGGGAGGAGGAGGCGCTACGCCGTGGACGCCGCAACCCGACTGGTGGGATATACAGCAGATATTCAACGACGACCCTGATCCGGACAAACGGATGATCATATTATTGTCCGACAGCAACAATTCCGTTAATATAAAAAATGCGGAACTGGGCGGCAATAAATACGCAACTTCCGACGGAGCTGTATACGAGGGTACCGGTGATTTTATCCATACATGGGACGCTTCGCAAGACAAGCCCTGTTCGCTCGGTTATAGCACAAGGTATATCACCGTATACAATACTGCCGGAAGAAATATTGTCGGCAATGTGGCTACAATCGACGCCCTGTTTGTTTTTGCGGGCGACGCAAATTTGACGGGAATGAAAGCCGGAGGTACATCTTATGGAAGCGCAAACCAGATTCTGGAAGCTTTCAAAACAACCCCCGGTCTGACCACCTCCAATTCCGTATTGACTTCTTATGCTTTCATGTATTGCAGCTCCCTTGCACTGGTAGCCATCCCGGATAGCGTAACAACCATGAACTCCGGCGCTTTCGATAGATGCAAATCGCTAAGAACCGTTACTCTTTCGGCAAATGCGAAACAAATCTCAAGCTCCACTTTCGCTGAATGTACTTCCCTGAAGTCGTTTGCCATCCCCAAAGCAGTGACCAATATAGTAGGCTCTTTTTCAGGTTTGAGCGGCTTGTTGACTGTCATTGTCGAACCCGGATGGGTTAGTCCGGCCCTTGATATCAGTTACAGCAAATATTTGACAGTTGCCTCCCTGGTAGATTTGTTCAACAATCTTGGCCCTGCCAGTGTTACTGTCACAATTAAAATCGGAAGCACAAATCTGGCCAAGCTAACCGATGCGCAAATAGCCATAGCCACCGGCAAGGGATATACGCTGGCTTGACATTAATTAAAACCTAAAATAAAAATGAAAAAAGAAGAAATAAAATTGACCCGGATAGTCGCCGGCAACGGTTATGTTTTGGCCAGCAAAGACAAATCGCAAGTATTCGGTTCTGTTATCTATCTGGGGATTAACGATTCCGCAGACAATTATATCGAAATCCCCGTAGACGAAGCCGAAAATGTAAATACATGAATTTGACCCGGTGATTTACCCGTACAGATTGTTCCGCCCTGCTTGTCTCAAGCGAGGCGGATTTTGTTTGAAAATGTTAAATCTTTTGTTTTTCAAAAAATAATTACTCAAAAGCTTTCTTAATAAGGAAATCATTATTACATTTGTATTGTTAAACAAAAACGTTATTTGATATGTTGAGCAAAGAAATGAAAAAAGAAAAAAAGTTTCTTGAAAAAGAACTCTTGTTCCTTCTCTCTTATTACAAAGAAATAAGTGCAAGATCGAAAAAAATGGAAGCCTACTTCGATGAACAAATACAAACAACAATCGAAAGGCTTAAAGAAATTGGTCATTAATTTAATTAACCCCCCCCTCAAAGGGGGGGATAAAAAACAACCGTTATGAAAGATAGAATAAACAAATTAAAAAAGGATTTTTGCGAAGCAAAGAGCGATAAAGATCGGGATATTGTTGATGCCAGGATGCAGGAACTTATCAATGAAAATCCGGATCAATTTGCAGAAGCAATGGTTGAATCTGCCAAAGAAACGGCAAACAAAGCGACAGAACTTGCGCTAAAACAGAAAATGCAAGATGTAATACCTGCTATTTCACTTGTTTATATCGCAAAAACATACTTTAATAAATCGGATACGTGGCTTTACCAGCGTATCAATGGAAATGTAGTTAATGGAAAACCTGCCAGTTTCACCTGTCAGGAAATAGAGAAACTGAAATTTGCGCTTGACGACATATCTAAAAAAATAGGCTCATTGAGTATTTCTTTGTAATTGCTTTTTGTTTAACGCAAATCTTGCAAGAGCCTTGCAAGTCCCCGGTATCGTTTATTTGATATCGGGGTTATTATTACCGCTGAAATATCAAGGAACAAACGGCTGCAACCAGAGAACAAAATGCGATGGCAATGGCTACAATTGCCAGTGTTCTATTCCACCAGTCATATTCGATAATTTTTTCCAGTCCTCCGTACCGGTTTATTGTTTGTGAACCTACTCCGGTTATCCTGCAGAAACAAGAATCATTGAATACATCTGTATATTCTTTCAACTGCTCGTTGTAAAACCTGACATATCCCATATTTTTAGCCTTGTGAATAATGGATCTGTCAATTTTTTTATCGTGGATGATCTGTCCCGTCCGGATGCCGTAAGAATCTTCGTCCAACAATCGCAATAATCTGTCGATTTCTTTTTTGTTGATATTCATAACTGAATGACAATTGATTTTTCAAGAAAACAAATTACCGCTCGAACACTTTTTTTTACTCTCCCTGTATTTTTTGATCAACCCTGCCAGTTGTTCATCTTCAGTCAGTTTGATACGGTTTTCCAGATACCATGTCAATTGATCCTCCGATATGAATTTCATCCTCCTGTAAGGAGAACTGTTCATGTTTAATTTTTCTTCCAGTTCCGGTATAAAAGATTGCGGATTTCCATTTTTATAACTTTCCAGAATACCGTTGCCGATTATAACCAGGGATATATCCTTGTCAAAATCATAGTCCCTGGCATAGGCTCCAAGATTTCCCAAAGCCTGATACAGGTAGGATTTTTCACCTTCGAAACCCGCTGTGAAAAATACCTCTTTTTGATAAAAACCATTCATTTCGGCGATACTGCCATAATCCAGAACTGTCACCAGTTGCAATCCTTCGGGTGTTAATTTTACTGTTTCTTTTTTAGCCATGATTTATTTCATCTAATATTTTATATAATTGCGATTCTTCAATGATCCGGATATTGTATCCCTGATCTTTAAGTTCCAGAACCTTTTCCGTTTTTTTCGGCCCGGAATCTTTTCCTGTTACAAAGATATCGGTTCTGGAAGAAATTGATCCGTTGATATCGGCGCCCAGGTTTTTAAGAAAAACTCCCAGGTCATTACGTATCGGATAACGCTCAAACACGCCCGATACAACTACTTTCCTGTCATAGAAAACAGTATCCCTGTTTGTTACAATACCTAAATCCTGAACTTTGGTATCCGGTTTTACAATTCTGCTTGCATCATTCTTTATATTGAATGATGCACGAGGTTTATAGCCTGTCGGATCGTCAGGATATACTCCGTTTTTTTTACCGGGTAAAACGGCATAATCGGGTTCCTCTCCTTTCAAGTATCTTAGAAAAATTTCTGCGCAACACCGGGCGTCGGAGGCCGCATCATGATGATGCGTCATCTCTATGCCGTAGGCCATGCACAGATTGGCCAGACTTCGACTGTATTTGTTGTCGAATAGCAACATTGTGCTTTCCACGGCAACAAAACGGCAAGGAGGAATATTGTAAAAATCGAATTCCTGATTCAGAATCCGCGTGTCAAAACCATCACTATGGTGAACAATGACTTGCCGTTCGAAGTATTGTTTAATATCCGGCCATAACGTATCAAACGCAGGAGCGCTTTTTGTCATTGCCGGATTTATACCGTGTATCTGCTGGCAATATTTTGAAATTTTATTTTCCGGAGGACGAATCAAAAAGGATTTTTCTTCCACTATATGGCCTTTTTTAACGACAACTACACCTAACTGGCAGGCATTTTTTTGGCCGTAAGCCGTTTCGAAATCAAAAGCAGTAAAATTTACGTTTTCCATTTTTTTTCCTGGAATTTTTTATGTACTTTACCACATTCACTTTTTTCTCAATATTTCTATAGTTTCGTCTTTTGCGGCTATAGTTTCGTCTTTCGACTTTATTATGGCTTCCAGCCTTGCTATTTCAGCTTTCAGGCTGTCTATTTCCTGCAAGTATATTTTATTTGCATTCCCCCCCCTTAATTCCAGTATATCTTTATCTATAATTTTTTGGTAGTCTGTACCTGCTAAATTAATATTGTGGCCTCCACCCGTATTTATATAACCCCTGTTGTGGTCGAAATTATTAAGGGCTTCTATAGACAATGCGCCCAATAATTTCTGCTTATTGGCTGGAACTACACCGCCAGTTTCATAGTTGGTGATAGTTTTTAGAGAAACCCCTATTTTTTCGGCTTATTCTTTTTGAGTTAGCCCTAATATTTGCCTTAGACGTTTTATATCTTCTGCTTCCATATAGTAATAATACCGTTAAATAAAGTTAATTTAGGAAATAAAGTAGTATCATTACTTGTCGATAGTAATATTACCACGTACATTTGCACTATTGATTTTAATATTGAAAACAAATGTAAATATTATGACTGAAATAATAGTAAAGCACAGGATAAAAAAACAAATTAAGGAGGCCCTTAAAACCACATATCCAACTATCCGTTCGGCTTTATTCGGCATGACCAATACGGAAACGGCTATAAAAATACGCGAAAAAGCGCTGGAACTTGGCGGCGTGGAAGTTGTAACCAATAATTCGCAACAATATGTATCCTGATATTTTTACACTGAAACAAGCTATAATAGAAGCCAGCGATGTATCTGTTCTGGGAGTTTTAAAGCAGCTTTTTCCTGCCTTCGACGACCTGAAATTTGAAGAAGCCGCGCAAATAGCGGGTAGCAAAAGGTGGTTGCTCTACCACATAAAAAAAGGGAATATCACAAAAATCAGGCGCGGCGCCGCTAAAAATTCGCCGATCTATTACAGCCGCCGCGAAATAGCAGCTGTAAAACAAGCGGAAGCGGAACTGGCAAAATTCAAAGAATCATAAAAACAGTTTATGAGCTATATAAACCTTATAAACAACTTCTGGGAACAGAACGAGTTGCAAATATTCAAAGCCGGAGAACAGCGCCTGTATTTTTACCTGCTTAAAGTATTCAATAAAAGCGGATGGAGGACGCGGATAAACAGGACTAACTCATGGATACAGGGAGAACTGGGTATGTCCTACAACTCCCTGAAGAGGGCCAGGGAAGGACTGAAAACAAGAGGGATGATCCACTTCCGCGCAAAAAACGGAGTGGCAAATGTAATCTACAGCCTGCAACCCCTGCCTGACGAAAATACCGGACCCGGCAAAGGTGCAGACATACCGGATACAACAGGCAGTGAAGCCGGTACCGGGTATAATCCGGGCCAGACACCCACGCCCGCAATCACGGCCTACAGGCCTGATACCGCCGCTACGCCTCCATCCAGTTCCCTGCCGCCGGTACAGGAACAACATATCGGATCAGAACCTCCAGCCGACGGGGTTAAGCGGAACTGGGAAGGACTCAAACGGAAATTGACCGAATTGAAATGTTCGCCCGACGACTATAACAGGATAGTGAAGCTGTCAAATTACGGTAAAATAGGACATCCTGTATGGAAGGCGCTGGCGGAAATCACTGAAAGCAAAGGGAAAATAAACCAACCCGTAAAATTCATTCTCTCCAGGATAAATTCTACATAAAAATACCCTGGTATAAATATTAAAAAACAAAGAATTATGGACAAAAATCAGGATCTTTCAATTCTCAAAGCCATCGCCCTGCTCGAAGGCCGGGGTACTGTTGCAAAAACATTTCTGATGGAAAATTTGGGGATAGGCCACAACCGGGCGGATCGGTTACTTGGCGAACTTGGCCGGCTGGGTTATATCGACTATCAGGAAGGCTATCAATCACATTTTATTAACCCGAACCGCAATTTTGCGGAATGACTAAAAACAGAAATTATGGAAAAAGAAAAATTTAACCGAATCGACATTCCTGATCAAATCACTGATCCGGAAGAAAGGAAACTGATAGAACTGATGGACAGAGTAGTAAATCTTTCCCAAAAGAAAGGATGGACAATTATGCTAATGGCCTGTTCTCCGGATAATGACCGGTATGATGACGATAAACGCCATGTTTCAATAATTACCGGTTGCGATCATTGCGTCGCCAACCTGATAAAAGGCACATTGAATCACGCTCCCGAACTTGCGGATACCTTGATGAGTGGTGTGGTGTCTCACCTGGCTGGCATAAACAATCAAATTCTTGATCATGCAAAAAAGATCACTCCAGCAGGTAATTGACGACGCCAAGGCCGGAGTCCCTGTCGATCCGCCCGAATACCGCGACGCCATCCTTGCCCTGCATACCATGCTTGTGCATTCGCGGATGATGCTGGAATCCATCGCCGACAAGATGGATAACGCTACTGATTTATTCTATGTAACAAGGGCTTACCTTGGCAATATCAATGTCGTCCGGATGGAACGCGAAGCATGGATGAATACCGTGCCGGCAGAATATCTGCGGAAAATGAACAATTAAATATTATAATAACATGAAAAGAGAATTGCAAATAGACGTTATAGACGCATCGCCTGAAATAGATTTAATCAGATGCCACATATACATTGACGGACGTTGTTGCGTCTTCTGGACTACCAGGTCAAATTATGAGGCATTAATGCACGACAAGGTATTTATACGGGACGGCAAAGAAAAAGATAGCGCCGGCGTTATCAACACAACAAAAGTCTTCAGAGAAGAAGACTGACCCGAAAACAAAGGAGGAAAACCAATGACAGTAAAAGAATTGATTGAAGCATTGTCGGACTGCGACGATGACATGGAAGTCGTGATCAACGCCGGCGATATTAACTGTATCCCTGTCGACGGCGTCGTCGATAACGGAGATGTAATAGTAATTTATTAAACCGGAAAAAAAAGAATATGGAAAAGAACAGCGTAGAAAAATTATTAAAAGCCGGCTATGTCTTCCTGCGCGCGGATGACGGCGGATGGAATAAAGAACGTAAATATCGTATCCGCTACAGTGACTGCTTCGGAACCTGGAAGGTACTGGAAAAATTCCCGACGAAAGCGGCGCGCGATCGCCGGATAAAGGAACTGATGGAGGAAGATAAATACCTGTATTGACATGAAGGTTGAAGACACATGGAGCGTAAGGCAACTCAATACGCTGCGCAGAGAGTACGGCTCGACGCGGGATATCAACGTACTGGCGGCAAAAACAGGTAAAACCCGTTGCATGCTGGTCAAAAAAGCCAGAGAACTGGGCCTGGATGAAATTACGCCCGAAAAGACGGAACAGGTAACGCCCGTAACATTTACGAAGGTTCTTCCGGCTAAGATTTACGAGCGTATACCCCCTAAAAGCCTGAAGGAACTTGACAGGGAAATAGCATCCATAGAGGAAAAACTTCTCCTCCTCCCGGATATGCGGGCATGGCGTATCGCAATAGACAGGTATAACTACCTGTGCATGGAGAGGGAGAAATTAATAAACAAACCAAAAAAATAAACAGGGAATTATGAAAAAAATAAAAGAACCCGAAGCCGGTACATGTAAAATCTGTGGCTGTACCGACGAAAATGCATGCATGGACTCATGGTATGGCCCGTGCTGGTGGACAGACGAGACGCAGACTTTGTGTTCTCATTGCGCAAGCCCGGAAAATCCGCGAAGCCTGGCTGCTCTCAGGCTAAGGTATAAAAAATCAGTTGACGAATAAAACATCACTCCGCAAATTTGCGGAGTGAACAAAAACACAAGTAAATTATGGAAACAAAATTCAGAGTATGGAAAATCGGAAAGGACGGCGAAATGTCTCTTTGGGGCTTCGAACAGTTAACCTCCGACGTGGTATGGGAGAGAAAACTGCATCCATCCGGCGACTGGGAAAAAGGCGTATTTGAATGGGGTATAAGAGACCGGTTCTCCGGCTATTTCGATAAAAACAAAAACGAAATATACGAAGGCGATATTTTACAGGTTGTCAATGAAGCGCTTGAAGAAATACGGGTTATCTGTCGATTCGGGCATGTATACCGGAAGATTAATGGCAATGAAGTAGACATAGCCGGTTTCTATTTTGAATTACCCGGCAAAAAA
>JAISSD010000221.1 GCA_031273295.1 Prevotella sp. | reverse complement strand
CCTTAAAAATAAAATATATAAAAATGGAATATAACAAGAATATAATGAAAATCCGGAAGAATGCCATGCCACAAAAGAAATACATGCGCAAGAATACGAAAGGCGCTTTAAATTTTATCGTCAAACAAGTAACAGGAAAAGAGTTGAAAAACAATGAGGTTAATGAGGTTTGCGTTTGGGGTAACTCATTGGGCTCTACTGAGGTACTGTTTTGTTGGAAAAATTAGGTGGAAATGAGGTTTTTTACAACAGGGTGCATTAAAATAGTCGTTTTTCAAACAGTTGTTGTTTTAACACAAAGGGCACAAAGCGTTTCACAAAGGACACAAAGAATTTCCTTTGCAGATTTGCGGATTCTTTGCGTTAAAAATTTTGGAGCACAAAAACCTCATTTTTACCATATATCTTCCATGCACAAAGCAATTCAAATTGTTGCACTACAAGAAAATTCATTTAACACAAAGGACACAAAGTGTATCACAAAGGGCACAAAGCATTCTTTTGCAGATTTTGCGATTACAGGGAAATATCTGCGTTCATCCCTTCAATCCGCGTCATCTGCGTGCAAAAAACAGGCGGAAAAGTTAGCCTGGCGGCTATGCCTTCCCGATGTTTGAATAAAAAAGAAAAGCCTTTGAGCAAACATAACCCAAAGACTTTCCCAAATTAAAAACTATTATTCAAAGTAAGAAGCGTCCATGACAGTAAATACCGGCTGATCGGCTTTGCGTATCGCGACCGACAGCGCATCCCACTGAGTGGGCCATCCTCCGAATATAGCGCCCAGCCTGATTATTTTAACAGCATGAGGGCCTTTTGCCAGAGCAATGGATTTGTCGCTACGGGAGAAACGGCGGGCTGTGCCATTGTTATCTTTCTCGTTGGATACAAGATATTTACCATCCAACCACAATTCACAATCGGTATTGAAACAATATATTCCGTCTTCCGGAATATTGATATAGCCTGTCAGGATAGTGGAATAGAAATCGTCCGCGTAAGGCTCCGTATATCCTTTTATCCTGTGTTTGGACTGCTGGGGCGCGGCTACCTGTTCGGTTTCGTCAGGCGTCTTTCCCTCCAGTTCCGCAACAGTTCTTGTATAGCCTTTGTAATATTCCGCTTTGAGTCCCGGTTTGGCGTCTTTTTCCTTTTCTACGGCAGGAGCGTAATTCTGTTTCTCGATAGTGATGGTACGGACAGGACTCATCTTGCCCGAAGACAGCGCCGAACGTATCTTCAACGTCGTGTTTTCCGTAAATGTCAGAGGTTTTGTATATACTTCCGACTTGAGCGCCGGTTCGCTTCCATCTGTTGTATAAACCATTTTTACCGGTTCGGTCGTCTTGAACTCCAGTGTCGCCTGATCCGTAAATGCCACGAAACCGGAAGAGAATGGAGCGCTGACAGAGTCGCCCCAGTATTTTATTGTATGCGAACCTTTATCTTCCGGCATAGGAATATGATAATTAATGCCGTGCATATCCAGGCGGACAAGCTGGTTGTAGATACGACGTTCGAAATCTTCATAATTCTTCTTTTCTTTAGAAGACCATGTTAATTCGGATAAAGCGATAACACGCGGATATATGTCGTACTCTTTGCCTTCATCCGTGTATTTGTATTCGGTCCAGACATTTGCCTGCGCGCCCAATATATGGTGTTTTTTGTCTGCCGCTATTTTTTCCGGCACGGGTTCATAATTGTAGACTTTTTTCAACGTGAGCAATCCGCCGATTGTAACAGGCAGAAGCTTGGGGTCTCCCTGATATTTATCCAAATACAACCATGCGCCCGGAGTCATTATCACATCATGTCCCATATTCGCCGCAGCAATGCCGCCTTCTTCGCCCCTCCAGCTCATCACGGTAGCGGAAGGAGCCAATCCGCCTTCAAGTATCTCGTCCCAGCCAATCATTTTCCTGTTGTGCTTCAATAAAACTTTCTCTATCCGTTGAACGAAATAGCTTTGCAGTTTTTCTTCCGCGCTATGCTCTTTATCGCCTTTCAATCCCAGTTCCCTGATGCGGGCCTGGCATTTCGGGCACTCCTTCCAGCGCAGTTTCGGACATTCATCTCCTCCTATATGAAAATATTCGCTTTCGAACAGGGGAACTACTTCGGCAATTACATCTTCCAGAAACTGAAATACGGAATCGTTGCCTGCGCAAAAAACATCAGTGGCAACGCCCCAGATATTACGCACTTCGACAGGCTTTCCCGTGCAGGAAAATTCCGGATAGGCATGCAATGCGGCTACGGCATGGCCGGGAAGTTCTATTTCGGGTATAACTTCGATAAACCGTTCTTTGGCATAAGCCACTACTTCTTTCACCTGTTCCTGCGTGTAGAAAAACGGCCCGTCGGTATTTCCTTCTCCTTCGGTACGCATTGCGCCCTTTTCCGTGAGTCCGGGATATTTCTTTATCTCGATGCGCCAGCCCTGGTCTTCGGTCAGATGCCAGTGGAACCTGTTGATCTTGAACATGGCCAATACATCCAGCTGCTTTTTAATAAAGTCTACATCGGAGAAATGACGGCATACATCGAGATGCATGCCGCGATATTTGAAGCGAGGCTCGTCTTTTACAGTTACAGCAGGGATATTCCACACTGCATTTTCCACCGGGGTGCGGCTTTCGATTTCGGCAGGCAGCAATTGCATTACCGTCTGCATGCCATAAAACAGCCCCCGAGGCGTTTTTGCCTGTATGTCCATGCCCGAGGTTGTTATATCCAGCGTATATCCTTCATCATTGACCGTCAGTTCGGGTGCGATACTCAGACTGATATAGCCGGAAGCCGGTTTGTCTTTTACGGTTTTAAGTTCATAACCTGTCGAAGCTTTGATTTTAGCGGAAAAATAAGCGGCGACTTTTTCCACATCCGCGTTACCGGCAACAAAAACAACTTTTTCCGAAAGTTTGAAAGTTTCGTCTTTCCGTGTTAATTCAAGAGGGACTGGGGTGATGTTTATACCTTGATTGTAAGGCTTTTCCACAGTCGATTCCAAACCGCTGCAAGAGGTTATCAGCGCCACGACAGCCAAAAAAAACAGATGAAGCGTTTTTTTCATTAGCATAATGATTTAATTAATTAATTAAGAGTTTCCATATTTATATGCAAATATAGAAATCGTTTAGATTGGTTGTATCTCTCAAACCGTTAATTAACATTTAAAAAGTCAGTTATGAAATATTAAAAAAACAAAAACGGGTATCCGACACAGTCTCCAATGCTGATATAACACACTTTAAATCAGCATATTGCCAAATTAAAACTAAATTGGGATACAGGTTGGGGGCATAGCCGTCAGGTTAAAGTTGAAAGCTTTGGCCCGACGGCTATGAACTTTGGAGTATGATACTGTTCTGCCATGTTTTATTTGTATTTCACTTTTCCATGTTCCGGTTCCTGTCATTTATTCGTTCCAGTGCGCGAGCCAGAAACCCGATGCCAGTGATGAACAGGAAAAATAGCAGCTCTGGCGACAAGACGCCAAAAAGCGCCCCGTCCTCGCCAAAACGGTTAAGAAAGGAACAATACATGCCTCCAGTTGTGCTGACAAACGCACCGCTGGTTTCACAAGGGGCGCGCTCGCCCTGAATGTCCGGCTTTGTGTAATCACAGGCAGGTGCAGACGCAAGATCATTGCCGGCATATATTGTTTCCTCTACGGAATCCGTTTCAAGCGGAGCGCCGCGTATGTCCCCGGACTTGGGAACGTCCGCAGGACTATGCGTTTCGAAAACACAAGGAACAAGCAATCCTGTGTTCCGACACGATTCGAAACACAGGAACATAGCGGTTATCAATACATACAATACCGTCAGTTTCATGTTTTTATTTAAGCTCCTCCATCGCAAAGGATTGAACCGGACGCTGCGCCCGTTGATTTGCCGGTCGCGACTCTAAACGACTTGCTATTGACAGTCAACGCAACGCAGTTGAATCGGAAAGGACGGGAGACCCTTCAATCTCCCTGTCATTGATCCGTATTTTATTCTTCCTTCTATTGAGCGCAGACCGCTATTACCAAGAACTCAGTTGAAGGTCTATCCAATCATTCGTACCCGACCCAAACTCCCCGTCAACGCTAGTGAATCTTATTGTCGGGAGACCAGTATCAGCAGTAGTTTTCTGAATCAATAAGTCTGTTGTCGCGGTATTGGAAGTATTCCAAACGCCGTACCATTCAAATGTAGCGCCGGTTGTCATCAGAAGACAGTTAGTCGGGCTGGTAGTGAACGCCGCCGTCCACGGAGCTTTATGGGTGGCTTCTACAGTTCTTATCCCTGTACCCGACGCGCCGCCAGTGATGGCAGTTCCCGGTCCCGCCGTCCACACTATCGCTCTTCCCGCATACTGGAAAATCTTAATGGATTTTTTGAGATTACCTGCCGTCACAACAATAGAGTCGATGCGATCAGGGCCGGAATAATATGAGGCCACCTTAAAATTCAGGGATTGTTCACCAGTGAACTCCGTGGACGGTACATCTGTTATCCAGCTACTATTAGTTCCAGCCGTCCATTTAATGCCCGCCGGAACAGTCACGGTAACCGAGCGTTCCTTAGCAACATCTGGTGATATTCCGCCATCGTATCGCAGCCGTGTCTTGCTGATTATCAATTGATTATTATCGATTGACACAGGAGCATCGACAAGGTTCCAATCTTCGACAGTAGCTTCCACCCTTACAAGACCGTTGAAAGCGGTCCCCGCATCCGGCGCGCCGGCGTCGAAAACCGAGTTTATCGTAATGGTGTATTTGTGGTTACGCAGAATGTCGCCATAGGTGTCCGGTAGAGGTGTGGTACCGTTGTATTCGGGAATATCCACCCGGTAATAGGTTTTATTGGTTGTATTACCAGCACCGTAATAACCTCCCACTATAATGGCAGCGACGTCTAGCTTGTCATTTTCTCCCCCTCCCGCAGCCTCGAAAGGATAGATGCTGTGTTCTATTTTCTCATCCGCTGTGGTGACGGGATAAACTTTCCCTGTCCCCGTACCGCTTGCATTATCCGGTACCCAGGCTTTTTTCACTGCATTCCCGTCCCAATATTCGGAGGCGAGAGCGTTATAGGAAACATGCCCCTTGGTTTTGCGGTTGTAGAGACAAGCATCCGCCAGCGTGAAATTGGTTACAGCCCCGCCCAGTTTAATGTCGATACGCGCCAGCATGCGTATCATGTTAATCGGACTTTCAATCAGACCGCCTTGGTCGCCTATCGTGGCGGTCCATGCCCCGATGGGGATGCTTATTGGCTCGGTGACGGCAGCCATCGGGAGATAGTTGTTATTCCACCCTCCATCGGCAGTTTCATTGACTATCAGCTTTGGCAATGCTGTCGAAAGCGGTTCGTCGATTGACAGGCCTGCCGCCTCAATCCCGGCATTGCAGTTGGCCAGGATAACCAGGCGTTGATCGCTGCCGCTGTACGACAGTTTGACGCTGAAAGAAGCACGCGTCTCCCCTGACGTCTGTGCGACAGCTGTCCCTGACTGCCGGTATTTGTAATGAAATGCATCATCTGTACCTTTAACGAATGCCAGCACGGTAATCTCGTTTATCGCTTTCTCTTCGGCAGCGGACATATAGGTAGAACCGGAAGCCGCCTTCAAGTCGGCAGGCAATGCCAGGTGGAACACCACTTCCTTTTCTCCGGGTTCCGAAACCGTTTCGCAAACTTCATCCCTGCACGAAATCCCCGACAAAATGACGCCTGCCAGCAACAGGGCGCAAGCCACTATGTTATTTAATCGTCTCATTTATAATAAAATATTACAACCATTTTATATATATATCTAACGGAAAACCCCGCTGTTATGTCCTTTTTTAAACTGTCACATTCCCGGAGTGACAGGCATATTTCCCCATCCCGCAAGGGAGACTTCCACATTGCCAAGGTTCGAAAAAACAACCTTTACGGGAATGAAAACTTCTTCCCCGTCGACAATTGTTTTATTGTTTTCTTCCAGGAGTTCCTTCAGGTTGATGCTTTGGAGCGTCGTGTTGTCAGCGAGACTTCTTATAACGTCTATTGTTACCGGATTGTCGGTAGCAAAGCGCAACACGTTGCACTGCGACACTGCCATGTCCTGCGCGGTCACCTCTACCCGCGGGTAGTAAGACACAGAAGCGCCCAGCGTGTTCATTTCAAAATCGTACACCGCTTTCAGTTTGTTGACCCGTATGACGGGGTAATCCTGCGGGGGTGTGCCCGCCCTGGTGTTAGGCAATCCCTGCACCGTTACTTTCAGCTTGATGTGGGCCGGCTTGAATACCACCGTCACCCGTAAATCCTGATACAGGATCTTTGTGAATGTCGCTATCCCGTAATAGAGGGAATCGTTGGTGGGTATCGCATCACCGGGAGCATAGGTCTTTGCGCCGCTATAGTTCGGATGGCAAACCCTGCCGTCGTCTATAACGCTCCCTTCGGTAAGGCCGTCTATCTCCGTGTTGTCAAGGGCATTGCCCCAGCAAACAGCCGTATAGGCGCCCGGAGGAAGCGACAGGGTCACATCCTGCGGCGTATTCATAACCTTTTCCAGCACGAAGTTGCCCTCGCTATCGTAAATACCGGTAGTGACCTGCCCGATGTTGTCCGGGAAGCTAACGTTTTCGTCGTCCGGATTCGGATTCGGAAAGTTCTGGTAACCGAATACCAGTTTGGTGTTCTGGTCGGGCGGGCAGTCATCCCGGTCTTCGCCTATTTCGCAACCCGTGAACAGGGTCGCCGCCATTGCCGCCAGCATGAAAATGTTTACCCCGATTCCTGTCTGTTTCATTTGTTTCAAAATAAAAAACCCCTTGATCTCCCCGGAAGGGAGACTGCATCAGACTCTCCGCTTCGCTCTGTCGAACGCTTTTTTCCCGCAGGGGGGATAAAGGGGCTATTTTTTAATTCTTGATTAATTCTTCGTAAAGCCCCCTCCTTCAGCCTCCCCCGAAAGGGAGGCCATTGCTTTTCCTCCTATGAGGGAAAGGGGGGCGGCTATCCTTTGTTCCTTAGATCTCCGCAATTGTATCCAGTTCTTCCCAGCCTTTTACATCCACGACAACATATACATCCGACGCGGCGCCTGGAGACGGCGATGTCGGGCTGTCTACCAGATGCTTAGCGCTGAATTTGATATCTCCAATCGCATAGATATAACCGTTTTTGAAAAAGTCAATAGGAAGAGTAGTGGTGTTATCTTTATATCTGCTCACAGTCACGTATTTAGTAGTCGGAGAGATAGAAGCGCCATTTACCTGAACGTTTTCCAGCTTGAGAACGATCAACGGTACCGCTCCGTGTGGTCGAGATACGCCAGAGCCTTCGATGTCCACAAGTATTGTATTACCTATATAATTGGAACCCGTAGGATTCTTTTTCTGTGCGGGAACAACATTAAAGCCCCAGACACCACTTGGCGTATAAGAAGTCCCACTGGTTTCACTCAGAGCGATATGGTAGTCGGCGGGATAGATACTTGTCCACACAGCATCATTGTAAGCATAAGCAATCGCATTCGTCGACAGACTAGGGTATTGGGCGGGATCGATACCAATCATCTTGTAGGTATTGTTGATATAAATGCCTGTCAGGTCAAAAGATGTTACTTTGTCATCAGCAGCAACAGTCTGGTCGGCTGTAACTTTGGCTATCTCTATACGTGAAACAAGCGGCCTTAGCGTGGCCTGCAAGAGTCCTATACCTGAGCCTTGCGGCACATATTCGCCTTTGCCCAACAGGACGATTTTGGCAGTTGGTCCCACCTGATTCTCTATCTTAACCATTATTGTTTTGAGTACAGACAGAGCATCACCTTCAGCAACATCATCAACAATGGAGACACCTCCGGCTTCATTAGTCAAAGCTCCATTGGATGCTGTTGATTCGGCGTCATCTGTTACATTCCCAAGTATGTAATAAGCGTTGGCGGAAGCAGGAATGCCATCGACGGTTACGCCTGTACTTGTCAGGGTAGTTATCTGGGCAAACGGAACAATTTGTTTTCTTTTGATTGTCTGGCCGAGAGTATCTACAAAAAAGATAATGGCGTCAGTAATAGCCGGCTTTTTAGCGTTATAAGACTCTTCATCACCCGCATAAGTGGATGATCCGGGAATAATCACTTTCAGTTTTACGCTCCGGTCGCCTGTGGCAGACTCGTCTACAGGCGCGTCAACGTCGGCATTGCTGCAAGCGGCTGTTCCCAATGCCAGCACAAGGGCCAAGGCTAAATAATTGAAAAACTTTTTCATCTTGTTCTTAATTTAAAATGTTTAAAAAATGCATTAATTAATAATTTAAAATTAGGTTATGTATTCATGTTAGGGATTGCAATCCCCCAACCTCCCCAAACGGAGAGAGGAGCGCACCTGTCTGAGGGAGGGGCCGGAGATGTGTAATATTTCAGTTTTTCCATTTTCATGTGTAATAATTTGTTTTTAACGGTCACATGGAACTCGCAACATACTTATGCTCTTTAGTGCAACTTTTACATGCTCGTTTCATGTGGATATAATTTGTTTTTAAGGGTCATAAAGAACTCGCGGCATATTGGCTCCGCCGAACGTTGTTTCATGCTCTTTAAGGTTACTTTTGCATGCCGGTTTCCTTGTTTTTGTCTTTTCTTCATTTTTCATTCTTCACTGTTTCACTTTTTTTCGCAGGGCGCCTTTCGTATCTTTTATTCCCTGCCGTTTTTATCACCGGAATTCTACTGTATTTCGTTCCATCTATTGACGTCTGCAATCCAAAAAATAAACGGATACGGTTCCCTGCAATACCGGCCTCCGGATATCAGTCCAAAAGGACGGATGCGCCATAGTTCTCTTCACTTCTTCATTTTCCATTTTTTTCCGTCGCAGGGGATTTACAATTCCCTGCCGTTTTTACCACCGGGTCAACTGCATTCCGTTCCGTCGATTGACAATTGCAATCCGAAAAATAAACGGATCACCAATCCGAATGGACGGGCAGGAACCTGTTTTCTCCCGATTAAAACCATGCGGATTATCTCAACCCACATGGTTTCGACAAACTTTACAAAACT